>CBDVAV010000291.1:0-6379 GCA_965372055.1 uncultured bacterium
GATATCTTTTAAAGAGTTGGTTTTTGAAAACACCGAGTAAATCACTACCAGTGAAAGTACCACAATCAAAATGATAGTTATTTTTTTATTTCTTTCCATAATCAATACTTTAATGAACTAATAATCTTGGATTCTTTCTATGACCAATAGTAAATAATTATTTACAATAAGTGATATTCTGATATGATTAAGGAAAGATAAGGGTTTAATAATTGATTGTCAATACGTATTTGTCCCCTATTTTATGGGGGTTTATACTATTTGCCTACACCATCACTTTCGGAAATTCCATGTTCATGTGCATCAGGACATCATAAACTGATACCCCGACAGCCTTGGAAATAGCATTAGGGTGGATTTCGGGATGGTCTGGACCAACCAATTGCGCAATATCCCCAATCCCTACCTTTTTTTCATCACCTATTTCCACTATGGCATGACTGGCACTCACTGCACCAATCACTGGAAATACATCATTGCCTATCAATACTTTGGCACCTTTTACTGCTTCCCTGGGGTATCCGTCAGAATGTCCAATGGGCAAAGTGGCTACCCAGGTTGGCTTATCGGCGATGTAATTTCTTCCATAACTGACACTATCCCCTGCCCTGAGTTTTTCTACACGCACTACCCTTGTTTTTAAGCTGTATGCAGGTTTTAATTGTCCTTTTTTACTCTCTTCCTCTGCATAACTAGGATATGCACCGTAGAGGGCAATGCCAGGCCGTACAAAATCCAGGTGTGATTCCGGAAAATGATATACAGCATTGGAAGAAGCTGCATGTAGTTTTCCTAAACTCAAGCCATCCTCAACTGCTTTATCAGCAAGGTCTGTAAAACGTTTTAATTGTTCCTTATCATAATCGGGTTCTTCGGTGAAGCCCATAAAAGTGCCGATAATATTAATTGATTTAGTGTCGGCCAGTGATTGCATCCATGGGTAGGCTCGATGGTAGGGCATACCCATCCGGCTCATGCCTGTATCCAGGTATAGATGAACATTTATTGGTTTTTGTAGTTTTGATGCTAATTTTTCCATGCGTTTTTGGGCATCATCGGTATATATGCTTAGTTGAATATCATTCGATACCAAGTCGAATTCATCCTTATCATTGGCCAAAGCCATTAATAATACTGGCTTTTTGATACCGGCCTCCCTGATTTTTATGCATGCTTCGGTTTTTACTACTGCAAACCCCATTATTTCAGGAAAACCGTTGAGTATTTTTGCTATTTCAACCGTACCTAGCCCATAGGCATTGTTTTTAATTACTGCCAGGATTTGACGTTGGCCTGACAATGCAGCTATCTTCTTAACATTGTATTTTAATGCTTCGGCATCAATTTCAATCCAGGGTTCAAAATTATTTATGGATTGCTGTTTGACTTTTACATTAAGGTTATAACCGAAGCCCTTGGAAATGGCTAACGGTACTAAACTGGAAGAAGCTGCTAATCCAACAAATTTTCTTCGTGATAAACTCATGGCATTAAGCATTGATTTATAATTGATGAATTTAACCATTTAATGCCTAATTTCCACTTTAGTTTTGAATGATTTATTTATTGAAAATTCTAAAACTTTAGCTACCTGTGCTGTTCGTAAGTATTTGCTACAGTTGCATCATTGAGCCTGGTATATTCTGCTTCATCCAAAGCATTGGATTTATGACCAAGTATTTCATTTAATTGATTTTGTGTTCGTATTCCTACAATTGAAGAGCTTATTGCAGAATTTTTAAGCACAAACCCTAATGCAGCATCAACCGTCGACCGATTATTATGTGAAAGTGACCTGAGTGCATTAGCAGTGTTTTCTACTTCTTTGGCACTGTAATTTAAATAGGGGGCTATGGGCTTATCGATCAGCAATCCTTTGGCAAAAACTCCTCTTGCCAATACGCCAATATTATTGTCTGCCAATAATTTTAGGCAGGTTTCTTCTGGCCGCCTGTCCAACAAACTGTATTGCATCATCACACTAACTATATCAGATCTGTTCACATATTCCCGGATTACATTGGGACGGATAGAGGAAATACCATAGTGCAGGATCTTACCTTGTTGTTTAAGTGTTTCGAAAGCACTAATGGTATCATCAATCGGATCGTCGATTGTACCGCCGTGCAACTGGTACAAATCTATGTAGTCTGTTTGTAATCGTTTTAGGCTTTGCTCAACCGCTTTTAAAATGTAACTCTTGCTTGGGTTCCAATCCCAACCGGAATTATCATCTCTCCATTTATTCCCCACTTTTGTAGCAATAATTACTTCTTTTCTGACATCCCTAAAGGCTTTACCTAGAGTTACCTCATTTTGTCCTTTTTGATAAAGGTCTGCAGTATCAAAATAATTGATGCCATTATCTTTAGCTTCCCTTAATAGTTTGATATTTTCACTTTTATCCTTACCTAAAGACATACATCCAAAGCCGATTTCGCTGACCAATAAATTCGATTTTCCTATCTTGCGGTAATTCATTTTAAAATAGTCAATTAGATTTTTATGAAGAAAGTGATTTATATTCTAAAGTAACCCAAACTAAAATGATTATCACTGGGATCGAACCCTTTTTAGATTATTTCGGAAAAATCAGACAAAGGACCAATAGGGTGATTGAAGCTATTCCCCACGATAAGATGGATTGGACTTATAAAGAAGGCAAATTTACCTTTGGGGACATTATAAGGCATATAGCCGCAACAGAAAGGTTTATGTATGCAGAAAATGTACAGTTTAAACCCACAGCTTATACCGGGTGCGGAAAAAATTTGGCCGCCAACCATCAGGAGGTTATGGGTTTTTACCAAAATTGCCATCATGAATCCCTGGAAATCTTCGAAAAATTAACACCAACCCAGCTTCAAGAAAAATGCCTTACGCCAGCAGGCATTCCCATTACTATTTGGAAGTGGTTACGCGCTATGATTGAGCATGAGGTTCACCACAGAGGACAGGTCTATGTTTATCTATCAATTTTAGGGGTAAAATCGCCGCCCCTTTATGGTTTGACCTCGGAACAATTAATAAAAGTATCATCAAAAAAAGGCAATGATTGATGGATATATTTTGGTACATAATATCCGGTTTCTTTATCCTTTTTGGTTTGATTGGCAGTATTATTCCAGTTATTCCTGGGCCTTCATTAAGTTATGTGGCCTTATTGATCTTACATTTTACCGGAACCACGACATTTACCACCAGGTTTTTGATTATATGGGCCGTAATTGTGGTAGTGGTAACCGCTATTGACTATGTTGTGCCAGCTTATGGGACCAAAAAATTAGGTGGATCCAGGAGGGGAATCTGGGGCAGTGTAATTGGACTGATTTTAGGAATAATATTCTTTCCTCCTTTAGGTATAATAATTGGCCCGTTGTTAGGCGCATTTTTAGGTGAATTAAGTGCGGGGAAAGATTCAAATAAAGCCTTTTTGTCAGCCGTGGGATCGTTCTTGGGGTTTTTGTTTGGCACAATACTAAAACTGATTATCTCGGGGTTTCTGGCATATTTTTATATAGCAAGTTTTTGATTTCAATGGTTATCCAAAGCATGAAACCTGAAACTTGGAACGAGAGGAGAAGTAGGATTGCAAGTGTGGGAAATGGCTTTGCCATTTAGCTTATGACAGACCACCTTCATTGCGGGTGATGTTTTATTTTAATACCTTAATACTTCAAACCATATGACCTTAGATAATCCGATGGCGAATCCATTATTGAACAAAGTTTTTCCGCTGCAAAGCGAACCATTAGAACCGAAATTAACAAGAGAGGATCTGGCCAATATCACATCTAAGGAAGACATATATAGGATTGTCAAAGAGAAAAATATTCCCATTAAGAAAGTAAAAGACAATTTACATTACGAGGAGGAATTGGTGAAACTCCAAATTGAACTGGTGAAGTTGCAACAATGGATAGTCAAGAAAAAAAGAAGGGTTGTCGTAATTTTTGAAGGTAGGGATGCCGCAGGAAAAGGCGGGACAATCAGGAGGTTTATTCAGCATTTAAATCCACGGTCCATGAGAGTAGTGGCCCTGGCCAAGCCTTCGGAAATTGAAAAGGGACAATGGTATTTCAGGAGGTATGTTAAGGAACTTCCCGATCCGGGAGAGATCGTTTTCTTCGACAGGAGTTGGTACAATAGGGCAGTAGTTGAGCCGGTAATGGGTTTTTGTAAGGAATACGAAGTCAAGAAATTCATGCAGCAAGTTCCTGAATTTGAGCACATGCTTTATGAGGATGGTATCGACATTATCAAATTCTGGTTCTCGATTTCAAAAGAGGTGCAAAAATTCAGATTTGAATCACGGAAGGAAAACCCGTTGAAACAGTGGAAATTAAGCCCTGTTGATGAACAGTCCCAGTTACTTTGGGAAAAATACTCTAATGCAAAGGAAGAGATGTTTAGCAAAACACATACTTCATATTGTCCGTGGATCATAATTAGAGCCAACAATAAAAAGATTGCCCGGCTGGAAAGTATTCGTTACGTGTTGTCAAATTTTGATTATGATGGAAGGGATAATGCAAGAACAACCACCTATCCAGACCCAAATATTGTGTTAAGGTTTCATCGTTCAATACACAGAATAGATTAGAGTGATGAAGGAATTTCAGATAAGCGATTCAGAACTGCAAATGTTGAATACTACAAAGGGACTGAGATATCTACTTACTCCTAAAAGCCTTAAAATAAAAAAGTCACTGGAGGAATTAAATGAACTTGAGGAGTTAAGACATTTGCAAATAGAGCTTATCAAGATGCAAAAATGGGTGTCTTCCAAGGAAAAAAGGTTGTGTATAATTTTTGAGGGTAGGGATGCTGCCGGCAAGGGAGGGGCCATCCGGCGCTTTGTAGAACATCTTAATCCAAGAGTATTTAGAGTGGTAGCACTCCCTAAACCAACTAAGTTTGAAAGGAAACAATGGTATTTTCAGCGATATATTCAAAAATTGCCCAATCCAGGGGAAATAGTTTTTTTAGACCGGAGCTGGTATAACCGGGCTGTAGTTGAGCCGGTAAATAGTTTTTGCACCCGGGACGAATATGACAGGTTCATGGAGCAAGTACCTGAATTTGAGAAAATGCTTAAAGATGATGGTATCATATTAATAAAATTATGGTTCTCTATTTCCCAAAAAGAACAAGAGCGGAGATTTGAGTCGATTCAAAATAATCCATTGAAGCAGTGGAAATATAGTTCTGTGGATGCAAAGGCATTAGAATTGTGGAATGAATATAGTAGTTATAAAGATAGAATGTTTGAAAAAACACATACTGATATTAATCCATGGGTGGTGGTAAAAGCCAATGACAAAAGTGTAGCAAGGCTGGAATGTATTAAATATGTATTGAACAAGGTGCCTTATGTTTCAAATGAGGAAAGGGATAGTTTGGACTTCAATGGTAAAGTAATAGCAACTTATAAAGCCGGCGAAAACCTGTTTGCTTCCTAGGAAATAAAAATGGACAAAGCTGTAATTATTGCTGTCATTGGCCCTGCTTCTAACACCAATGTTGCCATTTTGGAATTAGCTGAAAAGATTGGTGAGTTTATTGCATTTAACAGGTGGGTATTGTTGTCGGGAGGAAGAGACAAGGGTATTATGGAAGCTGCCAATAAAGGGGCTTTCTTAGCAGGTGGGATGACAGTGGGGGTTTTGCCAGGAGATAGGAACGAAAAGTCAGAGTATGTGAAGATACCGATTATGACGGGCATGGGTTCGGCAAGAAATAATATCATTGCATTGACTGCAGATATATTAGTTGCCGTAGGGATGGGACTCGGGACATCTTCTGAAATTTCACTGGCACTAAAGGCGGGTAAAACAGTAGTCATGGTTGGAGCGGATCAAAAGACAAAAGATTTCTTTTTAGATCTTGGAAAAGATAGAATATTATTTGCTGATAAATTAGAAGAAGTAAAATTGAGCTTACTTAATCATTTTACTCATAAAGAACCATAGCATGCCCATAAAATTTCTATACAGTTTCAGTGCTTTTATTTTACTGTCACTATGCTCATATAGGGCCTTTGCTCAAAATGGATACATCATAAACAATAAGGGAGAAATAAAAAAGGGATGGTTAAAAACGGAGGTTGGCTATAAGGATCGTGGGGTAAAAATACTTTTTTACGAGAGTAGGAAGGCAAGGGATCCTGAAATCTTCTATGCTTTCGACCTCAAAGAATATGCAGTTAGCAATGACACTATTGTGATTTTAAAAATATTTTACCCTTTTGAGGATCAGGAATTATTATATGAACAAGTAGAAGCCAAAGTAGTAAGACAAGGCAAGGTTGATCTTCTGTTCGTGGAAGATAAGCGGAAACTGTCATCTCAACAAGTCAATGTAAGGAGACGATCATCTG
>CBDVAV010000292.1:0-6376 GCA_965372055.1 uncultured bacterium
ACTTTTAAAGTGTTGATGATGAATGTTGTGGTGAGTAGAAGTAATATGCCATTTGCCAAAACAATTGCCTGAAAAATTTTTAGGATAAAATTCAAAACCAAGGTGTCCTAAAATATTCATGGTTAACATATAATAAATAAATATGGTATAGGCTAAACCATGAACGGGAACTGTAAAAACTATCAACGGCATGATACCTGACATAATAATGGCCTCCAGTGGATGAAAAGAAAATGACGACCAGGGTGAAGGGTTTGTCGATTGATGGTGAACTTTATGCACAATAGGAAATACCTTTGGGAGATGCATAAACCGATGTGTCCAATAAAAATATGCATCGTGAATAAAGATTATAATGAAGATGCTTGCTATAAAGTATGCTAATCCGTAGGACTCAATAGTACTATACATTAATGTATATCCTTTATTACTGGCAAGAAATACTAGTAATACAGTAATAATAAAAATGACTAATGTTGACAAAGTGTATTTTAGTTCATGCCATATCAAAGACGGATGGGCATAGTTTTTCTGGATTTTCCTTTTTGAAAATTCCTCTTTAAATAGATTATACAGCAAAAAATAAGTAATAATTGCAAGGATGAAATACGAAATAACGAGGATAGCAAAAGTAACTGACCATTTAACTTCTTCCGCTAGATTTGCATAATCCAATACTATTTGTTGCATCTATTAAAAATTTGCATATTCAATAAGCTAGTTTAAAACTGCCACAAACCTGCCGTAATTGCTCCCCCTGTCCCAAAGCTGCAAATGAATATTTTTTTATCTTTAGTTTTATCTTTAATATAATCTAGGGCAATTCCAATTGATGCTGCGCCACAATTTCCAGATAAACGCGTTATATCTACAACATCAATGTGCTTTTTTTCAAAGATCTTTTTTAGGTAATTGATAATATTCGGGTTCACCTGATGAAATACCATCATATCTGGCTTGTACGATTCATTTACAAATTCCTCGTAATAACGTGTAGTTTTTCTCAGCAATTTAACTGCCATGGAGTTATTTAATTTCAATCCCACATATTTCCTGGGATTGACAGTGATATTTTTTTCACTCCTGATAATGTGTTGTGTGTCCTGCCCTAAATTAATGGTTACTACGTTGAGTAAATCCAAATATTGTGTGTTTTTATGATGAAGCAAACCTCTGGGAGAATCCTCATATTCCATTAAGCAAGCAAAAGAGCCATTTCCAAAATATCGATCCATTTCCGAATCAGAAGTAGTGGCAATGGCAGCGTCAGCCAGAACTACAATTACAGGACTTTTATAAGACTCTGCTAATTGACTGGCTAAGATCATTGCACTGATACCACCAGTACAACCCTGTACAATATCAATTACATGTGCATTAGAAAAAATGTCATAAAATTCATTTTTCAAAGCCTGCCCAAGTGAGGGAGCTATATGATCAGGACAGGTAGTAGCTACAATTAAATGATTGAGGCCATTCAGATCGGAATCCTTTACCAAAGGTAGTAATGACTTGCATGCCAATGTCAAAACCCTATCAGACATACCATTAACAGAAATATTTAACCCTCTTTCATAATAACTATTCATGCTTTTAACGATACTACCCATGGCATAAAAGATTTAAAAGTGACACTCCATGGTTACTTCTCACTAAGCCAAAATGATTCAATTTCATTCCTAATACCAATATCTATTGTATAATTTGATGCTTCGTAATTTGATTGCGAGCGTATATAATTTATAAATTTTTGTTTTGATTTATTAAAATCTGGTAATCTAAAAGCTTCATAAATATATGATAATTCCCGAAAGGGATTTTCAACCAATTTTTCATAGCTAACTTCTATAATATTTTCTTTGGGTATATATTTCTTATCTTCGGTATACTTATCGAGTAATCTAGGGTAAAACTCCAGGACGTCTTTTTTAAACTCTTTCTGGCCAATCTCCTGAAGTGCAGTCAAAGCAACTAGATTATCATAAAGCTTTATTGTAGAACAATATACTTCAAAAGGATTTCTAAACATATAAATGAACTTCGAATTGGGGTAAAGTTCTAGGAGCAATTTTATCCTTGCAGAATTTGCAGGGTTTTTTAAGATCAACCTTTTACCTCTGTGATACAAGGTGATTTTTCTTATAAAGTAAGAATAGGCTGACAACCAATTTTTCTGTGATTTTTTATCACAATTCTTAAATAATACAAACTTATAAAAATAATTTTTCAGACTTTTTGGGAAGGCCAAGCCATGATAAAATGAGTATATTGACAAATTAGCAATAGCAAACTCTTCCTCTTGGGGAAAATCAGGGTCCATAGCAACGTCATCCATTGGTCTAGTATGGAGCATGGCAAGTTTTAAAATGGGTTTAAGGAATTTATCCCCGAGTATGAATAGACTAGGAAATATTGCCTGAAATGTTGATACATAGCCAAAATTAGAATCAAGAGAAAGCAAATTATGTAAATAGGTTGTGCCGGTTCGCCAGTGCCCAATGATGAAAATGGGATCTTGATGAATTTTACATGTCTTTATTTTTGTTCGGTAAAGAAGGGTTTCAAGCATAGACCACGGATAGAGGATGAAGGTGGTGATGAATAAATATAATACTCTGATAATTGTAATAAAATTAAATTTGATGCGATTGGAGCTTAAAAGTCTAACCAGATTGGGGAATGAAATACCAACCAGCGTTTGCTTGAAGACTAAATATTTTTTTAATAACATCTCAGAAATTTCACCAAATAATCAAGGTTTACACTAATGCGTTTTCAAACTTTCCGCAGCCTTTAGATTTTAGTTTGCTGAGCGAGTCATCAAATGAAGAAGATAAAACGTTACCAGATTTTTCTCTGCAAAATGGACATGAATGTATATCGCCATCTGTATCCACGTACAAATATCTATTCCCAGCTCCGATGCACCCTATACGTCTTTGGTAATAGCCGTGATACGTCACAATCGGCATATCAATGTAATGAGGGTTAAAATTTATTTTGAGCATAAATTCATCAAGAATTCTTTCATGATCTCTAGTAATAAGAACATCTTTTCCTTCATATCTGCCCACAGGACGTGGTTCTAATATGTGAATAAAAGATGCCCCCATCTTTTTTGCCAGTTTAATATACTTCATTAGATTCTTTTCACTAATGAAAGATTTTGTTGCACATAATGACAGGCTTATAACTAAATTGGCTTGATGCGCATTTTTAACAGCCTCTTCTACCCAATGGTAAGCTGACTCAAATCCTCTGAATGCATTGTGTTGGTTTGGGTCATAATGATCAAGGCTGATGAGAACACCTGTAAGTCCGGCTTTTTTTAGTTTCAAGGCTTTTTTTAATGTTAATTTATATCCTGAAGTTGATATCCAGAAATCAGTAGTAGCTTTAGCTGATCGAAGCACCGCTAGTAAGTCATTAAATCGAACAAGTGGTTCCCCGCCACTAAATTGAATTTGAGCTACACCCTTCTCTTGCATTACTTTTACAATATTCTTCAGGTCGGCTAATGATAATGTTTCTTTATTGTTTATGATGTCCCATTCAAAACAATGCTCACAATTAAGTGGGCATCTTTTGGTTATAGCTATTGTAACAAGTCTAAACTCATTAGTAATTTTACGGGTGTGATAAAATCGACTCAGTTCACTTTGATGATTCATGTTCATGGCAATAGATGGGAATCCCGGACTATTCATATTCCAAAAATAGCGACCATCAACTTTAGCGAATTTAAGCATTTTGAAGTTACCCATAAACTGTCGACGCAGGATACTTAATTTCTTCAAACTGCCTAAAACCTTAATTGGACTATAAAAGAGCCTGAAAGCAATAAAAATAATATTGATCCATATCAATCTTTCAATTAGGAATTTGTGAATACCTGTAACCAGTGGTGGTTTTGCCAACGAGAACGGATTTCCTGATGAGATGTGTAAATCCTTCACAAAGATTTTTCTCGATTCCGTAACCGAATTGGAGCTATGTTTATTGGTATTTGTATCTAGATCAAATTCCATTGATGAAAAATATAAGGATAATTAACCTATATTAATTATTCATTTGATTTAAGTTTTATCAGATCGAAATCGAGATCAGGCGGGATACCCTGTGGAAACCTTGAATATCTATTAATTATATCCCACCGTGTATTGGGATAATCTAAATAATTTACCCTATGTGCTTCGGAAGATGTGATAACAATACCTGAAATTAACCACATTGGCAATGAGAACAGTGCAAATAAACCATGAGATATAGTAAAGATTGATCCAATAGCTGTCCAAGCTCCAAATTCAGATGAATGTGTATTGTAAAAAATCAACCTAGCATAAATGACTTCACTTTTATCGATTTTTAATATTTTTCCATCATTGGGTAATAGATAAATCGTATTTTCATCAATTGCTATTAACTCCCCGTCATTCGGATTAATTATCATCCAACCACCGTAACTGTCGGTTTCAAGCCCTGGTCTTTTAGGCACCGCTCCAGGAGGAGCTTTAACCGTTCTGCATGAAAATGAAATAACAATAAAACTGCTTACCAGTAATAGGATAATGTATCTATTGCTTAACATATTTACTTTCCCAAAAAACTCTATCCATTTCAGATTCTACTCTTTTATAATTCGAAGCTTCGCGCTTTAAATATTTGGAAGGATTTTTAAACATTTGATTTAATTTCCGGAAGTTTTGTTCTTTTACCCATTCATCTCTGATCCACTCCATGTAATAGCCTTTGCTTTCCAGAAAATATTGATAATCAGAAGCATTACCTGGTATTTTATAAAACATATGATAGGAGTCTCCAGGCTTAGTAACCAATGAAAGCTTAGGATTAGTAAGTTTATATTTGGCTTCATGGTCAATAGTATTGTTACTGACTACCATATAGGGTTTAATTAAGATCGGTTCAGTTTGTTGGTCAATCTTAGCCAGTGCCAGGTAATTAATGCGCCATAGGCCTCGATTCATACGTAATTTAATTTTAAAGTTATCTGTCTTAGTCTTTGGCAGGGGTATTATTTTTACGTCTGTGGCGATAGGTCCTTGTTCTATTATTTCCTCCACAGTAACCCAATTACCAAAATTGTCTTCAACCAATATCTCAATTCCTCCCAGTAATTTCCAGATACCACCTGATACGTAAGTTTCACGCATTCCAGGAATTGTTTCCAGTTTTGAATAGAAATAAGATACTGATTTACCCATATAGGCTAGTTGCTGATATAATAGATAGGTAGTAAGTAAGGTTTGGCGAGCTCCCAATACCAATCCATAATCATTATCCTGCAGATTATCAAAAGTTAGTTCTATAATCTCTTTTTTAGCCAGATTGTAGGAATCTGTTTCGCTATAATATTCTGTATTATCATAGGAATTAATCAATTCTGTAATGTCACCTGCGGGACTATTACATATACTTGGTGCTATTAGCTCACTAGTTTGCCAGAATTTTTCTTGTGGTGAAACAAAAACTTGCTTTGTACTCGTCTTAGGTACTGCCATTATATTTGCATGGCGAACTACATGAGTTTCTAATGCCTCATTAGTCATAATGAGTTCGAAAACTTTGTCATTAGGCATGGCAAAATAAAGCATATCAATATCCGTCTGCTCTAGGGCAGGAGATACGCTTGAGGAAAAACCTTCAGCTTCCAACCTCATGGAGTCCCCATCATAGGTATAAAAGGTTGGACATGAGCCAAAACAAGCCTTTGGATTGGTAATACACATGATAGTAAGTACTGCTGAAATGCCTGTGAGAATTATCAGGCCACTCGAAAGGGAATTACCAACATCGTTGGTCTCAAAAAGTGCAACATCGCCAAATGGAATTCTAAACTGTTCTCTACTATCCTCAATTTCTTTTTTTTCTATTAATCTCCTGTTGATGTCCAAATGGCTTCCATATCCAAACAACAAACTGTCCAAATTGTTAATTCTCCACTGAGATAATATAAATACACTCCCATTCTTCATATGGGCCTTTAAGTATTGAGAGTCCTTATTAAGCCTTGAAGCCTGATTGACACTTTCAATTTCTCTTCGGACAATTTGAGTTACACAACCAGAATATAAAATAAAGATGGTAAATAATAAGGTAATCCTATTCACAGAATTATTAATTTTCTTAATTTGTATACTACAATTTAAGAAGATTTTTTATAATTATCCACCATGACCTAGTATAAAACAAAAATTTAAAATTTTTAAGGCAAAGTATTTTTCGTGAACCCTGAAGCTTGCGATTTTCTTCTCATATTAAATCACTTATGCGCTCAAACATTAATATATCGTTTGCATACATTTTTACATACAAAAACACCTTAATCCATTTGAATCTAGATGAATCTACCAAATCA
>CBDVAV010000293.1:0-6365 GCA_965372055.1 uncultured bacterium
TAAGAACTATATGTAATGAAAGGAACACACTTAGGTGAATTTGAAGAACTTGTCCTGTTGACTGTTGCAGTATTGGAAGGAGAAGCGTATGGAATTTCCATCACCGAAGAAATACAACAACAAACCAACAGGAATATTACTATTTCAACCGTACACACAGTCTTGTACCGATTAGAAAAAAAAGAGTTTGTTTCTTCCATCATGGCTGGTGCTACCAAAGAAAGAGGTGGGCGCAGGAAACGATTGTATAGCATTACAGCCGCAGGACACCGGGCATTGGTTGAATCAAGGGGTTTAAGGGACAAATTTTGGGGCATAATGCCGGATTATAACTTTTAAGATGAAGCATCGAAAAGCCAAACCACCAAAATGGGCAGACAAATTATTGCAATGGTATTGTTCCGAGAGCTTTTTGGAGGAGATACAAGGGGATCTGCATGAGTGGTTCTACAAAAGGGTGGAAAGACAAGGGGCGGCAAAGGCCAGGTTATTTTACTTCCTGGATGTAATCCGATTTTTCAGGACATTCAGGTTAAAATCATATCATGAACTATCACCAAACTCAAATAATATGTTAGGACATCACATCAAACTTGCAATCAGGAATTTTTCAAGGGACAAATTCTCGTTCATACTTAAAACCGGCAATCTGGCAGTTGGTATTGCTGTATGCCTGATGGTATTGGTTTATGTTGATTTCGAAAGAAATTATGATAAAAAACTGCCTAATTCAAACAACATCTACAGGTTGGAGCATATTTTTCAGGGAAATCGTTGGGCTGCTACACCTGTAGGTATTGGGCCCTATGCGCTTGATAATGTACCAGAAGTTAAAAGTATGGTACGGTTTCTAAAAGTCAATGACACCTGGTTTAAGTATAAGGATAAAATCTTTACTGAAGAGAACGGCTATTATACTGACACCACCGTCTTGGATCACTTTAATTTCGAGTTTATCAAAGGAAACCCGGAAACAGCACTAGACTTGGTAAACTCCATCGTCCTTACCGAATCCCTGGCATTGAAATACTTTGGCAAAGAAGACCCAATTGGGGCTTTAATAGAGTTGGAAATGGATGGTGGTAATACACGCATGGTGACAGGTGTTATCAAAGATATCCCTTTTCAGACACATCTCAAGTTTGATTTCCTGGTGCCAAACCATGTCATGAGTGACGAAAGACTAAGGAGATTCAGTAATTGGGGAACATATACTTATGTGAAGTTAGAAGATGGAGCGGATTTGATTACTGTATCAAAACCTATCGCAAGTGCTTACCATAAGTTCTATAAAATGGAGGAGGATATGCTCCAGGTAGCATTTATTCCATTCGCAGATATTCATTTATACTCTAATTCAGAAAAGGAAATTACCGCTAACAGCAATATTCAATATTTATATATTTTATCAATTGCAGCTCTGTTTGTCCTGGCTATTTCAATCATAAATTTCACAAATTTAAATATTATCCGGGGGCTGGGGCGATCCAAAGAAGTAGGAATTAAAAAAGCTATTGGGGCATTCCGAAACCAGCTTATCAATCAATCACTGGTAGAGACTTTGCTGTCAATCGTTATTGGTGCTGGGATGGGAATTCTGTTATTTTATCTGGCATTGCCATTTTTCAGGGATTTTTCAGGTCTACCAATTACCTATTCGCCAGAACTGCTTGCTCAGATATTACTTGCCATTTTTGTACTGATTTTGATAATTTCTCTGCTGGGAGGGCTTTATCCTGCCCTGCTCTTCGCCAGCTTCAAGCCATCTGAAATAATTAAAACAGGCAATAGTACCTCAAATAGTGGTTTCGGGATCATTATGCTTCGAAAGACCATGATAGTATTACAATTTGTAATATCCACTGTATTGATCATAGGCTCTGTGGTTATCTATTCGCAATTGGATCATATCAGCAATAAAAAACTTGGTTTTGAAAAAGACCAGGTAATCCTTATCCCCATGGGAAGAGAGATGAGAAGCTCTATGGAAGCAATTAAACAAGAACTTTTGGGTTACGGGGGAATTGTGCAAGTCGCCTCCTCATCACATGTGCCCGGGTATAGGATTATGGTCGAGGGGCTTGTTGACGTTGCTTCCAAGGAAGAATTATTGGTGAGAATGATGCATGCAAGTCCTGAGTTCCTTGAGACTTATGGGATTAAAATTGTAGAAGGCAGGGATTTTACCAGAAGCCAATTAGATGATGATCAGGGGGAATGGATCATCAACAGAACTGCTCAAAAGTTAATGTATGAAGATAAAAATCCCATTGGGCAGATAGCAGCCTGGGGAAATGAAAATGGGCCGGTGGTTGGAGTAATGGAAGATTTTCACTATCAATCCCTGCATGCTGAGATCATGCCATTGGCTATCTACCGAAACCCTGGTTGGGTAACTTATGCATCGGTGAAGTTCAAAGCACAGTCAGTTGATAATGCCATCAATGCAATAAAAACCACGGGTAAAAAATTGTTCCCTAATTTACCTCCAATTGAATATGAATTCCTAGAAAAGCGATTTGGAACACTATATCAATCAGAAATGAGATTGAAATCATTGGTATGGATTTTCTGTGGGATTTCAATATTGCTGACAATTTCTGGAATTATTGCACTTTCAACATATATGGCCAAAGAAAGAACCAAGGAATTTGCCATCAGAAAAGTATTGGGCAGTTCAACCATCAATATAATCAATTTGATGGGCAGAGGTGTGGTGATTTTGGCTTTGATTTCCCTGGTGATTTCTATACCAGCTTCATATTATTTAATAAACTGGTGGCTGCAGAACTTTGCTTACCCAGCCTCAATTGGATTCGGAATATATGTTCTTTCAGCAACCATGTTAATTGTGATAATATTGACCAGTGCAGCTCAAATAACATTAAAAACTGCCTATACCAGCCCTGTTAAATCTTTAAGAAGTGAATAAAAAAATTATACAGCCACCAAAATGGGCAGATAAATTATTGAATTGGTACTGCTCAGATAGATTCCTGGAGGAAGTTCAGGGAGACTTGCACGAGTGGTTCTATAAAAGGGTTGAAAGACAGGGAGGCGTAAAAGCCAGGTTATTTTACTTCCTGGACGTAATCCGGTTTTTCAGGATATTCAGGATAAAAAAAATAGGCAGTATGTCCAATCAAAATTTACAATTAGCTATGATAAAAAATTACATAATAATCGGAACAAGAAATTCTTGGAAGAATAAGACCATTTCACTGATCAACACACTGGGCCTTTCTTTGGGATTCGCATGCTCATTATTGATATTTTTCCATATTAAGGATGAGCTTTCTTATGACGAGTTTTTTGAGAAATCCGAAAATATATATAGAGTAGTCAATCAAAGATCAAGGGATTCAGGGATTAGCAGGGATGCTGGTGGCCCGGTTCCAATGGGAGTTGCTTTAAAATCAGATTTTCCTGAAGTACTGGAAGCAGTCAGGCTTTGGAGGTCCGGCCCTACGATAACCTACAAAGAGAAGGTTTTTATCGAGGAGGATTTTCTTTTTGTCGATCAAGGATTTTTGAAAATGTTTCCCTTTGAATTAGTTTCAGGAAACCCATCCAAGGCATTGGAATTACCTAACTCCATATTAATTACGGAATCAACAGCTGTTAAATATTTTGGGGACGATGATCCAATGGGGAAAGTTTTTAAATATTCTGGCTATCCAAGAGGGAATGATGCATTTAAGGTATCAGGTGTAGTAAAAGACCTGCCGCACAATACTCATTTTAAGTTTGATTTTCTGGCACCAATAGTAGCGGTTACCCAGGAAATAGATAACTGGGGATCTTTTAAACCTGTTTGGACATACATCGCACTAAACAAAAACAGTGCTCCATCTTTACTCGAGGAAAAATTCCCTGCATTCATTAATAAATATATACCACAAAGATTAGAGAGTGACCCTCAATTCAAATTTGTATTAGAGCCATTCAACGATATTTATTTACATTCAATTGCCAACAGGTCAATGAAATCTTATGGCAGCATTACCTCACTGTATATATTTGGGGCTATTGGATTGGGCATATTATTGATTGCCTGCATCAATTTTATAAACCTTACCACGGCCAGGTCAATAACACGGTTTAAAGAAATTGGGGTGCGGAAATCCATTGGTGCCAGCAAGAATCAAATAATGTGGCAGTTTTTAGTTGAGGCCTCTATAGTGGTAATAATTTCAGCAGCAATATCCATTTTGCTATTGTTGAAATTTTTCCCATTGTATAACGACTTTACTGGTAAGGGTCTGAATTTTAATTATTTGATGGATTTTAATTTTGGCCTGATTGCACTTACAACTTTAATATTTGTAGTTATTCTTTCAGCTGGATATCCATCAATCTACCTTGCTTTGATAAATCCTGCCCAGGTTTTAAAAGGTAATAGAAAAGCTTCAAAAAGCAGGTTAAGACGTGGCCTGGTTGTCCTGCAATTCTTTATTTCCACAATATTGATCATTGGTGCCATCACTGTTAATAAGCAGCTTGGATATATCCAAGATAAACCGATAGGGATTTCCAAACAGGATATTCTTGTAGTTCCCTATAGCAACAACGAGGAAGTGATCCTAAACGAGTTACTTACCAATGTAAATATTGAAAATGCAAGTATTTCCCAAAGATTGCCCGTAAACACTTTAAATTATGATGGCAGGTGGATCGGGGTTGAAGGGAATCCTGACCAAATGTCGGTTCAAAGTTGTGTAATCTCACCATCTTTTCTTTCTACATATCAAATTGAACTGATCGCTGGAAGCAATTATACCGAAACAAAAAAAGACGTATGGGAATTCATTATTAATGAAACGGCGGTAAAGAACTTTGGATGGCCAAGCCCTGAAGAAGCGATTGGAAGAAAAATCATATGGTCTGAGAAGTATGAAATGGTTGGTAATGTTATCGGGGTAGTAAAAGATTTTCATTTAGAATCATTGCATAAAGCTATCCCGTCAATGGTATTATTCAGGAACATCGAAGATAATTGGGGAAAAAGTTATATTTCCCTCAAAATAAAACCTGGGGATTATCAATCGACAATTGGATTTGTTGAACGCACCTGGAAAAAATTTAATCCTGGAAGCGCATTCTTTTATCTCTTTATAGAAGACTCATATAATGATCTTCATTCCAAGGATATCAAATTAGGGGAAATAACAAGATATTTTTCTTTTGTTGCCATCATTATAGCATGCTTGGGGCTATTGGGTCTATCGTTACTTACTGTCAACCAACGCATTAAGGAAATTGGCTTGAGAAAGGTTCTAGGTGCAAGTATTTTGAACATTACCATAATTATCAGCAAGGATTATCTCTGGCTCATAAGCATTGGCTTATTGCTTTCAGTGCCATTGGGATATTTGTTTATGTCACAGTGGTTAGATGAATTTACTTATAGAACCTCATTAGGCTTAGACATATTTATACTTACCGCTGTGATTACCATGCTATTGGCATGGATCACTGTGGGCTTTCAAACTGTAAAAGCTGCAATGTCCAACCCTGTTAACTCACTACGGGATGAATAAACTACAAAGACCACCAAAATGGGCAGACAAATTATTACGCTGGTACTGCTCTGATAGATTCCTGGAGGAAATTCAGGGTGATCTGCACGAGTGGTTTTTTAAAAGGGTTGAAAAACAGGGGATCATTAAAGCCAGGCTATTTTATTTCATGGATGTGATACGCTTCTTCAGGACATTCAGAATGAAAAGAATAGATGAATTAAACTCAAAATCAATTGAACTCATGTTAGTACCACATTACATCAAAATAGCGCTCAGGAATTTCCGGAAATTCAAACTCTATTACCTGATCAATGTGGGGGGACTGTCCCTTGGAATAGCATCCTGCATATTAGTGGTATTGTTACTGCAAAGTGAGCTGGGTTTTGATCAATTTCATTCGCAAGTAGATAATATATATCGTCTGAATAAATATGTTACTTCCCCGGAGGGGGAGGTTCATAAAAATGCTGAATCTTCAGGGATGATGGCTCCCACCATTGCCGAACAATTTCTGGAAGTAGAGGACTTTGTACGCTTTACATGGTTTTCAGGGATAGTTTTTAGTTATGAAGATAGAAATTTCAGTGTTGATAAAGTGGCATTTGCCGACCAAAGTTTCTTTACCATGTTTGATTTTAAACTACTTAGAGGAGATAAGTCCACTGTTCTTAAAGATCCTTTATCTGTGGTCATTACTGAAGACATGGCGAGGAAGTTTTTTCAAGATGAAGACCCGATTGGAAAGCAAATAGTTGGCTTAAGAGACCTGAATTATACGGTAACAGGCATTTCAGAAAACCCTCCCTACAATTCCCACATCAAATATGACATGATCATTTCATG
>CBDVAV010000294.1:0-6347 GCA_965372055.1 uncultured bacterium
GTAGTTTGCCACGATATTGTCGGAATCGAAATTTACAGCTTGAACATACATATCCCTGGCAATGTCTATGGCAAATGTTGCCTTCATTACTTCTTCTGCTTGATCTATGAACTCTTGAGCAGTTTCTTTATCGTTTTGCGCGAATCCCTCAGGCAAATTCAATAAAAATATAACAAGGACAATTACTTTGAACCGGGTGACCATTTTGCTAAAGATTTTTTCAAATAGATTCAATATGAAAACGTTCTATTTGTCCAAAATTACAAAATCTTAAAGTTCTCACCGATTTATTAAGATGATAATTTATTGTCAGTTCCACGTATTATAAATAGCATTGTGGCTTAGAATATACACTTTATGCTATAAAACAATGCCCAAATCAATGATTATTTATATATGGAAATTCCAATTATTGTTATGACTTGGGTATCATTTTAAATGCTCTTTGGCCTTCTCTTCAAATTCTTCCCATTGATGCATGGTCTGTTCCCCCATCTTTAAAAGGTCTATCATAGATTGGATCACTTTAGATTCAAAACCATACAATTCTGCCATGTGCTCACAAAATTCCAGTTCATTTTCATCGATTTTGTTATCTGCAAGCATCATTTCAACCAGATCATATAATTGTCCTAGTCTTTGAGAATATAATTGGGGAATCTCTGGGGCAATTTCAACATCTCCATCAAGCATGTCCCTTATTTTTTGGGGGTCATAATTATACTTTTCCGCCAGTCTGAAAAGTAGTGCTACCTCATCACTATGCACATGTCCATCAACTTTTGCCAGTGCAACCAAATTCTTGATGTGGTTTTCATTCATTTTTGATGCCTGATCCTCGAAAAAATTTTTTATTTCCATCATGCTTGTGATTTTCTAATTTTAAGTTAAGTGTTTTGTTCTTGGGATTCAACCTCTTTTGTACCATTTAATAATTCACTTATGCTCTTTAATTCAGCTATCGATTCCGGTAATTGATCCTGGTTGCTTATCAAATCCAACTCCAAATCCTTCTGCATGGTTACATCGACCAAAACTATCATTACTTTATAAATATTGCCAGATAGGTCCTTTAAGGGGGTGATATTGGTAATACAATGGCTCAAATGATCCCCCCCGGTATTGTAATCAATGATCAATGATCTGGGATTTCCCGTTATTACATCATTCCAAACTGAATTAAAATTAAAGCTTCCGTGTTCACTTGATTGAATCAAATCAGCATAGTTTTTATTTCTAAGTTCAGTTCTTTTAAAGCCCGAAAATTTTATAAACTTTTGATTGGCTTTAATTACATTACCTTCAATGTCCAGGTCCACGGTGGGGAATTCGCTATTGAAAGCATTTATCCTGCTTCTTAAATCCAGGTCCCGTTCCTTCTCTTCAGTAGTGAACTGTCCAAATTGGATGACCTTGTACACTTCCCCTTCGAGGTTTTTTATGGGATTATAGGTTCCATTTATCCAAACTTCATTGCCTTTTTTTCCTACCCTACAATATTCCCCACCATGAAATGATCCTTCATTAATGCTTTCCCACATTAGATTGTACCCTTCAAGTTCTTCATTTTTAACCAATATCTTCTCATTTTGGCCCACCAGCTCATCTTGATCATAACCCATAACACTCAAGTACATACTGTTAACCTCAAGAATATTGCCCTCCATATCGAATTCAACCTGGGCATTTGTTTTATTGATGGCATCAATTATATGATTATTTAAATTGGTCCGTTCACCAAGGTCCCTGCTCAATTCCTCCTGGTTTGCTTTTAGTTCTTCGGCAAATTGGTTCATTTGCTCCTCTTTCTCTTGAAGTTCAATGTTTACCTTTTTCGTTTCCTCCAGCAATCTCTGGGTATGGGTATTCATTTTTATAACTGAAATAGTTGAGCCAAAACTCTCACAAATATTTGCTACGAATTCTTTCGAGTGTTCTTGAAATCCATGGAAAGAAGCCAGTTCAATAGCACCAAAAACGTCTTCATTCACCATAATAGGTGTAATCAGGATAGCTTTAGGATTAGCTTGTCCCAACCCTGAAGTAATGTTGATGTACTCCTCAGGCACATCTTCCAAATACAATTGGTCTTTCTCAAGCAAGCATTGACCAATCAGCCCTTCTTCCAATTCTATTCTTTTCTCGACATACTTTCTCTTTTCAAAAGCATAAGAGGATACCAATTGGACGTACTTGTCCTTCTCATTTTCATCGTTAATGAGAAACACTCCACCCTGATTACTATCTGCATATTTTACCAAGTTTTCAATAAACTGGAAAGACAATTCTTCGAGGTTTGCATATTGCTGATTTCTTAATATATCGCTAAATTTTGCTACTCCGTTAATCACCCAGTTGCGTTGACTTTCCTCCTTGGCAATGGTCATTAACCTGTCACGCATCTCTACCAACGACTTTCCTAAGGCATCTTCAGAGCTAACAAGCTTAAGTTCTCTGTCAAATTCGCCCTTTCCAATATTTATGGCAAAATGCGAAGCTTCCCTGATATTTTTGGAAATAATATCCAGCACCTCTCGTAACTTGGCCAAACCACGGTAATTTGTTGAATCTTCTTTACTTTCAATCTCTCCCTTCGCGATACCTTCGGCCATCACAGACAGTTTCTTTAATGGGCCAACATATTCTCTCCATGAAAAATAGAAAACAAAGAGGCCGATCAAAACCATTGACACAAAAATCGCCATGGAATAATAACTTCGGTATTTATTGGTACTTGAAATATATTCTGTAATTACATCCCTGATAAGGATATTATGCAGCATCAGGTCTCCATTATTGTTGATCAAAAAATTTGCTGATGATTGATTCTCAGTGGATGGAAGAGAAGTAAGCTTGTTAATTTGCTCCAGATGAAAATCGAACTTTGAGGAAAACCTCTTAATAACGTTGGTAATATCTTCATTTGAATTTTTACTGATATCAATTTCTTCCTCTCCAAATCTGGTTTTCCCACCATTTAATAACAAATCGAGGTTCTTACTGATCTGGTATGCAGCAGAATTAATTTCATCGAAGTACTCACGGTTCTTTGTCTTGTTGTATAGACTGCCATAAACCTCCAGTTGCTCAATGTTGGATAAATTTCCGTCAACAATATTCAATAATTTAACCTCCTGAAGTATGGTTGAGTTTTTAATATAAACTTCATTGACCAGTCCCAGTATTGCTGCAACTAATAATAGAACAGTAATTATTATCTTTGAAGATATCTTTCTCATAATTGATTAATAAATCTATCCTTTTTTATCATTCCTGTATTTTCTTATAAATTTTTGAAACTCCATTATATGTAGAGAATAAGTAAGCACTGTCTTTTGGTATTAAGTCATAGTATCCAATAATCAGGTAGCCTCCATCATTTAATTTCTCATGAAACATTTTTAACACTTTCATTTTCAAAGCTTCATCAAAATATATCATCACGTTCCTGCAAAAAATGATATCAAACTTCCTATCAACTGGTTCCGGATCATTTACAAGGTTATGCTTGCGGAAGGTAACATGACGACTGATTTCAGGAGTTGTTTTCACTGTATCTTCGTTAATGGAAAAGTAGTTGTTGAAGTTCCCTCCCGGATTAAACTTTTGATATGATTTCATGTACTTATCATAAAGCATTTTGGAATAGACCCCTTTTTGAGCTTTGGCCAATGCTTTTCCGCTTAGGTCACTGGCCAATGCTTTAGTCTTTGGCAGATTTCCTCCTTCCTTTAACAGTATACCCATAGTATGGATTTCTTCACCGGAAGAGCAGCCTGCATGCCAAATATCCATTCTTATTTTATTCTCATACTGGGTTATTAGATCGTCCCTTATGAAAACCCAGGCTTCAGGGTTGCGGAACATTTCCGTAAGTCCTACGGTTAGATCATCTACCCATTCGGGAAACAAGTTTTTATCCTGCATTATCAATTGCCAAAGCCCCAACAGCGATTGTAGGTTGAATTTTGATATTAGTCTTGAAAATCCCCGCTTCAGGGATTTGGGTTCATAATTTGTGAAATCCAATCCAAACCGTCCCTGTATGGCACGTGATAAAGCAATCAACTCCTGATCTGAAATTTCAGTCATTCCTGTTATTTTAAATATTAATACAAGCAAGCTGCTTTTCTTGCCAATGTTATATGTTCGCGAGTTTCTCCCTGAAATTATCTTGTTTCATCATATCCCGCACTCCATCTGCAAAATCCTCTTTCATTAACCAAACAAATTCCGGGTTGATATCGATATGGTCAGCTTCGAACTTTGTTTTAAACAGCAACAGATGATCATGCTCATTTTTAAAGCCCGAAATAAATTCCTCAACTTTATTATTCGTCATTTTATGAAGATATGGAACGTCTCCATAAATCATCTTGTCCAATAGATTGGAGAATTGAGTAATAACTGAAGCAGATATGATGTTATCGGTTTCCATCAGAAATGTATCTGCCATCATTTTTCTTTTGTGCGGCTGGTCCCGGATTTCCGGTGTTAAAGAAGTGTCCAACAGGTTTTCAACTTCTTCTTCTGAAAATAAAAGGAAACAAGCCCCTTCTATTTGACCCTTTACCCGGGTAAGAAGTACATGAACATTTTCACCTTTAGATGAATTATAACTTAATGATCCACTTACATCATCCAACCCCACCTCTGAACTACTAATGGATATGTTGCCCCCGGCAATTGAAGAAAAAGCTTTTGCTGCTCCCTTTAAGCCCACGTTGATCAATTCCTGGGTAATTTCCAATTCATCTTGATTTAAAATTTTTTGCATCATATCATTCCTATATAGGGGTTAATTTAATACAGCCTGGGTTTTCATCACGTTGATTTTGAAAAGACCATCAACAATAGACACCACATCCAATACCATACAGACATTACCATTACCCAGTATTGTGACCCCGCTTACCAGTTCAATATTATCAAGTGGTTTCGAAAGTGTTTTTTCCACGATTTCCTTTTGTTGCAAAAGTTTATCAACCACGAATCCAACATATTTTTTTGCATTGGATACTACCAAGATGTCCAGCTTTTTGTCCTCATCAATTTCATTATATGATTCCTGTAATACACCGTTAACGGAAAAAGTTTTAAGGCTGTCTATTTTAAACAGGTCCTTTAGAAAAACAATGGAGATGTTTTTATCTAAATAGGTAGACATCAAGCCATTACTTACTTTATGGATTTCTTTTTTAGTTAACGAAATTACTGCTTCGGTATAGGTTAGGGCAATTGCAAATTCCTGGTGTGCCATTTCAAACAACAAAGCCCCTTTTACTGCCATGGAAGATGGAAGTGCCAATGTTACCGTGGTGCCTTTCCCAAGATCAGATGTAACACTGACCTTTCCACCGATTGATTCTGTTGCTTTCTTTACCACATCCATTCCCACTCCCCTACCGGAGACCTCCGTGATGCTCTCGACACTGGAGAATCCTGGTTCAAAAATCACCATCATAATTTGCGATTCATCCATAGAATCAGCTAATGCTTTGGATAACACTCCTTTTTCAACCGCCTTTTTTTTGATTACTTTAGTATCTATACCTGCACCATCATCAGATATATCTATATAAACTGTGTCTTTTTCATTCCTGGCTTTTAGGGTTATTATCCCTTCTGCAGGCTTGCCTGCTTTTTTCCTGACTTCTGCGGATTCTATGCCATGGCTTGCCGCATTTCTTACCAAGTGGATCATGGAATCGCTCATGATCTTCAATATATTACGGTCAATTTCATTTGATGTGCCCTCAAGGGCTAGTTTTATATTTTTCTTTTCTATGGCGGCTACATCCCTTACAATCCGATGGAATTTATTAAACAAAAACCCTATTTGTACCAGACGAATGTCCATCACGCCATATTGCAAGTCAGATGTGATTCTTTGAAGCCTTGTAAAGTCACTGCTGCCCTTTCCGTCATCATTGTTCATGGCAATGAGGCGGTCTCTTTCTATTATAAGTTCTCCTACAAGGTTCAGCATCCCGTCCAGTTTCCTAACTGGTACTTGTACCAGGTCAGAAAAAGTTATTTTCGTTTTCTCTTCTACTTCCTCATCCTCTTCATCCTCCTCTTCTTGAAATTCAACAGTTGAACCATCCTGATCTTCAACTGCTTTACCACTTCCTTCAATTCCCTTATCAACCAATTTTGTCGTTCCGGCCAAAACATCTTTTCTAGTAGTTTCAACAATCTCCGCCACTTCATCATTAAGTTCTTTGGCAACTTTAAGTTCCTGAAGAGTGCTGATCAAATGATTTACCACGAAATTGAAATGACTATCATCAAGTCCCATTCCCACCAATTTGGCATGTGCCTGTTGCATACTTTCACCTGTATAC
>CBDVAV010000295.1:0-6342 GCA_965372055.1 uncultured bacterium
CATCATAACTCAAATTGATATCAAACCCCGATGGCAACTTTGGAATGGTGAATTCTATAGTCTCTTTTATTGATCTGGCAAGATCTAGTTTATTCACATCTTTTTTTGATATTATTGAAATTGAAACAGAGTTTAACCCATTTATTCTATGGTACTGGGTTGCTTTTTCTTCGTCAATATAAATTGTGGCAATTTCACTCAATTTCACTAATTGGTCAGAAGGTAATTTCAATATTGTCTCTTCAATTTCTTTCAGGGAATAAGGTTTTTGCCCTGACTTTATATAAAACTTTTGATCGCTGGAAGTAAATAAGTAACCTGGATAAGAAGTTTGAAACCGTGTTTGGATCAGATCAATAATCTTCTGTGCTTCAATTCTATAAAAATTAAGTTTAAGTGGATCAAATTCGATAAGTATGGCTGGTTTGCTGATTCCGAAAATTCTAACATCTTCTACACCATTAACATTAATCAAGTATTTACTTAATTTTTCCTTGGCAACCATTTCAATTTTGCTTAGAGAATATGGACCGTTTAGTTGGTAAATCATCAATGTGCTATTTTTCATTGACCTTGAAGATGAGGACGCAGAGATAACCGGATAGCTGACGTGGTTATCAAGTTTAGGATAAGTCTGCTTTAATACAGAGGCTATTTCAAATCGCTTAAAGGCAAGATTTGAATCTTTGTGAAAAGTGATCTGAATATATCCTTCGTTATAGTTACTTACCGAGTATATCTTTTTAATATCACTAATTTGAGACAGGGCATTTTCAAGAATTGACGTTGCTTTACTTTCAACAACTTCAGGTGGTGAATTTAGTACCGTATATGATATGTAAATTACTGATCCACTACCGTTTGGGTTTAATTGTACATTGACCAAACTTAAGGAGGATAGTCCTAATATTGAAATAAGAGTGAATACTAAGAGAGTTCGGAAAGGTGTTATCAATTATTATAATTATTTTTGCAAAATAAATAAATATATATAAAAGTATATGAAAAATATTGTATCTATATTAATATATTTTTCACTTATGCATTTATCCTGCAACCGTGATTCAAAAAAATTGAATGATTATAGAATACTACTTCCGGAGAGTGAGTCTTTTCATACTAAAGTAACTGTTCAACCGACTGAGAGAAAAACATTCGAATACAATTTAAAGGTTAATGGAAAATAAGAGCTACTAAAAGTGTCGTTTTACGATTTCCGGTAGGAGGAATTATTGAAAATGTGGAAGTTAAAAATGGGAGTTACATCAACAAAAATGAATTGATTTGTAATCTGGATAATATTGTTCAAAAGTTGGCATACAGAAAAAGTGGAGTTGAATATAAAGAAAGAGAACTAGAGTATAAGAATCAGCTATTAGGTTTTATACGTGATACAATTGAAAATAGTGAAATCATTGAAAATTTAAAGTATACCAGCGGATTAGCTCAAGCTGAGATTTCTTTGTCAGAAGCTAACCTTAAAATTGAGCAAACGCTAATTCGTGCCAACCTCAGTGGATTAATATCAGGTTTGGAAATAAAACCTGGTAATAAAGTAGTTGAGAATGATATAGTTTGTAATATATATTCTCCACGTAAATATACTGTTATTGCAAATGTTATAGAATCTGAGCTGGATAAATTGGAAATTGGGCAAAAAGCAGAGGTGTATCCTTTGGCATCCCTTGAGACTGTTTATAAAGCTATTCTTTCTGAAATAGATCCTCAGGTCAATGAAGAAGGGCTAACTCAAATAAAATTAGAGATCACTTCAACCAAAGGTTTGCTACCTGGAATGAATGCCAGAATAATAATTAAAATACCTTACGAAAATACATTGGTAATTCCCAAAGAGGCTCTCGTTGTACGATCTGGGAAAAGTGTGGTTTTTACAGAAGAAAATGGTTTAGCCAAATGGAATTATGTAGAAACAGGAAGTGAAAATGATCATGAAATTGCGATAAAAAGTGGTTTACAAGCAAATGAAAAAGTAATTATCACTAACAATTTACAACTTGAACATGATTCACCTGTAGAGGTTAGAGGTGTGAACTCCCAATCGAAATTTGATTAATGATCAGATTTCTAATAAAGAAGCCCATTGGTGTTTTAATGACATTTTTAGCATTGGTAATTTTAAGTGCCATTGCTTTTACACAGGTTCCCATCTCCTTACTTCCTGATATCAGTGTTCCTAAAATTGTGATTAGGGTCAATTATCCAAATGCTTCCGCTTTAGAAATTGAAGAAAACATATTGAAATTGATAAGGGAAGAGATGGCCACATTAGATGACCTTGAAGATATAGAAAGTAAAGCTTCAAACGAAACAGGCAAGGTTGAATTAACCTTTGAACTCGGTGCGCAAATGGATCTTCTTTACATCGAAGCTAACGAGAGAATTGATAGAATCAATAGATTCTTTCCAACTGATATGGTCCGCCCACTTGTAATTAAAGCCCGGGCCACGGAAGTCCCTATTGTTAGAATTCAAATTATACCTAAAGATCCATCAAAGCTCCTTGAGGTTTCGGAGTTAACTGAAAGGGTTATAAAAAAGAGGATTGAACAAATTGAAGGTGTTTCAATAGTGGATATAAACGGATTAAGGAAAAAAATAATCAGTATTTCTACTAACAATGAACAGTTAAGTGCACTACGAATTTCCCATGGTGATATAATCGGGGCAATTCGTGATAATAATGTTGATTTTGAAGGGTTAAGTGTAAGGGATGGTAACTATAGGTATTATGTAAGACTAATAAATCATCTGTCTAATATCGAAGACTTAAAACTGATTCCTATAAAACTACCTGGAAACAGAATTATAATTTTGAAAGATGTTGCAACCATTGTGTATAGAATTAATGAACCACAGGGATATCATCTATTCAATCAGGATTATGGCTTGGTAATTAATGTACATAATAATTCCAATGCTAAATTAACTGCTCTTATTCCTCAAATTATTAAAAGGGTGGAATTATTCAATCAAGATTACCCAAATGTGAGGTTTGTACTCACCCAAAACCAATTGAAATTGCTTGATTCCGGCATCAACAATCTCTTGAATAGTTTATTATACGGGGGAAGCTTTGCTTTCATCATCCTTTTTTTCTTTATGGGGAGTTACCGATTATCCTTAGTAATTGGTTTAAGTCTACCAATATCTTTTCTGATCTCATTTTTTGCATTTTACCTATTTAATCTTTCCATTAACATCATTTCCTTGAGCGGTTTGGTTCTTGGCCTGGGAATGCTAATAGATAACGCCATTATTATTCTGGATAATATTACACGTAATTTGGACTCTTCATCAAGCGTGGAAGAAGGTTGTATCAATGGCATCAATGAAATAATGTTGCCTTTGATTGCATCAATGTTGACAACATTAGCAGTATTTGTTCCCTTGGTTTATTTAGGTGGGCTGCCTGGTGTTTTATTTTATGATCAGGCAGTATCCTTGACCATAATTCTTTCAGTTTCCTTACTTGTATCTTTTTTCCTGTTACCAATAATATATAAATGGTTTGTTGGTCGCCAGTCAACCACAAACCGAGATTCATATCTTTTTAAGAAAGTAAGTTGGCATTATAATTCAATATTTCGGTGGTCAATGAGAAACAAAATTCTGAGCTTAATTATTATCACTTCTATTATACCAATTGGAGCATTTCAGCTAAGAAACTTGTCAATAGAGGGTATTCCAAAAATACAACGAAATGATATAAGCTTAAATATAAATTGGAATGAACCTATAAGCTTGGAAGAGAATCTTTCAAGGACTATAATAATTTTGAATGAATTTGAGGGAAATTATAAGCTCAGCGAAAGTGATGTAGGAATTCATCAATATAATTTTGGAGATGACGAAAATGGAATACAAGGAACGAATATATATTTATTGTTTTCAAATCATATAGCTAAAGAGGTAGTCACACAAGAAATTGGCAATTTTGTAATGAAAAACTATCCAAATGCAAGCACATTAATCAAAGAAGCACCAAATATTTTTAATGAGATTTTTGAAGATCATGATCCTCAGTTTCAAGCTAGGTTTAAGAAACTAAGTACCGAAAACTTGTTTTCTAATGCTGAAAATAAGTTGATTCTTGAAAACTTAAAACAAATTTTAAAGCTGCCCGAAAACATGTTATCAAATGGACTAGGATTCAACAAAGAATCATCAGTAAAACTTGAAATAATGTTTGATAAATTGAAATTATATGGCATTGATTTTCAACAACTACAAGAAATATTAAGTCAAACTCTTAAAAGCTACAGAATTACGGAAATTCAAAATTATGGTCAATCTGTTTCGATCTATTTAAAAACTCCTAATAAGAAATTCAATGATATTCTAAATTCTACTTTCATTACAAATAACCATGGAAGTGCCTTTCCATTAAGTAGTTTTATTAATTATGATTTTGTTTTAGAGAATAATGTTATTACTGCTGATAAGATTGGAGTCTATCAGGATATACAGATTAGTGGAAAACATGATTATAATGCAATCATGAATTTCTTAAAAGAGTTTGTAAGCCAAAATGATTGGAATGTCGACTTCACTGGAAAATATTGAATTATTACAGGAATTAATTTTAATATTAATCATTTCAAGTCTACTTCTTTATTTCATACTTGCTGCACAATTTGAATCTTTGATACAACCCTTATTGGTAATTTTGATGTTACCTCTTGGTGTGAGTGGGAGTCTGCTCTTTGTTTCACTGTTTGATTCTTCTCTAAATGTTATGTCAGGAATTGGAATAATAGTGATGTTAGGAGTGATTGTTAATGATGCTATTTTAAAAATAGATGCTATTAATCGTAAAAAAACGGAATTGGTTTCGATAAGAATCAAGAAAAAATCGGAAATTGGAAAAAATGTCAAACTTGAACTCACAAAGGAAGCCATATTTTTTGCCAGTAAGATAAGGTTGAAACCTATCATGATGACATCTATTACTACTATCCTCGCAGTATTACCAATATTATTTTCAACGGGCATTGGTGCAGATTTACAGAAACCACTTGTATATTCTTTGATCGGAGGACTTACAGTGGGTACTGTAGCATCCTTATTTTTTATTCCAATTATGTATTGGGCTGTATCGAAGTATTTTGATCCCCGATAGGAAAATATAATGAAAATGATTTTTAGAATATCAATGTGTCTTTTGTTAATTATTTTGTCAATTATGTATTGCCAAAGAAAAGAGAATGGGTTTTACAACTTTCATCCATTGCATAATTAACAAATACCTTTCTCAAGGTATGCTTTAAGTTTCTGAGGGATATTTCTTAGGAACTTGCATTTATAAATGCATTTATAAAATGCTATGCTGCTTCAAAAGGTTTTATTCTAAAATAAACTTTGATGTGGGCCTTTCGTTCTTCCAAATCATACCTGCTTTGGGCATTTAACCAAAATTCATCTGACATATTAAATATTTTTGAGAATCTTAATGCTGTATCTGCGGTTATGCTTCTCTTACCTTTTACTAATTGGCTGATCCTGAGTGTATAGAGCCAAAGTTCTAGAAAGGTGAAAAGGTAATCCCTACCCTAAAACTAAGCTCCGATGGGTTTAAAGATTTATTCCTATCATAAGCCAAATCATATAAGGCAATAATTGAAAAGCCCGCTTTGTCATTGATGGGTTGATAAAGCCCACCCCCAATATAAAAGGCAGGAACAGCTACTTTTGATTTATCATTATCAAGAAGATTAGTATCAACCCCAATCACTTCGTATTCTGTATAAGCAAAAAATTGCTGGGAAATTTTATACCTGGCAAAAATATTTCCACCTATCTGGTTAGTTTTTATTTTCGGTGTTACAAACTTAAAAGTAGCATGTTGATATGTAAAACCAACTCCGGCTGACAATGATGATGTTATCATGTAACCAACCCCGAAATTAAACCCAAGAACAGTCTGTAAATTATCTATTGCCAATATTGGGGTACCAAAGAAATAAATTCGCTCTTTAAACCCTGGATTTTCATCACTATAAATTTCCATTTGGGCCCATCCGCATAATGAGAGCAAAATAGTGGAAACTCCAACAATCAGATTTTTTTTCATATTATTCTTCTTCTACCACAATATAGAGATCCTCAGATGATTTCTTCATTAAGTACTTTTCCCTGGCGAACTTCTCCAATAAATCTTTGTTACTTAACAATTCCTCACGATCCTCTTTGACTTCCGTTATCTTTTCAAGGTAATAAGCCTTTTCAGCCTCCAAAGAAATCATCTTATCCCTTAATTTGTATTGTGTATATAAGTCGTTGGAATCAATAAACAACATCCATACCAGAAAAAAAGCCCCAACG
>CBDVAV010000296.1:0-6302 GCA_965372055.1 uncultured bacterium
GCTCAATTCATGCTCCATTTCTTCAGCTCGGTTGTGCCATTCGGATTTGTCAACACCTGTTTTTTCCGCAAGATATTTTTCCCATAAACGATGAACTCGAATAATTTTCAAAGCATAATCCCTACCTGAAGTGCTTAGTTGTACCAGTCCTTCATTTGAGGTGATGAGCCCTTTGCTTTCCATTCCGGTCAGAAGATTGACCAGTTGACCATGGTTTATTTTAAAAGAACCTACCAGATTGTTTATTGTAGCATTTCCTCCTGAATACTCAAGGTGGTATAGCTGCTTTAGTATGTCTTCAGTGATAACTTTTTCATCTTTTTTCAGGGCTGATTTTATCAACCAGAAATAACCTTTATCAGGACGAAAAAATAAGAATCCCAGGATTGATATTGAGGTAAATACTGATAAAGCTACTATTGGGTCTATCATATACTATTACTCAGTGATTAAAATGTTTTTGGAGACTTCATTGGATATGGATACCCTTGTTCTGTTGTCAATTGATATCTCAAGTGAGTTATCAAATTCTGCTTTGTCCAATACTTCTACTTTTGCTCCAATATATGCACCGATTTTATTCAGATATTTTAAAAACGCAGAATTTGAGTTTTTTACAGAAACAATAACCCCCGATTTACCTGGTAAAACCTGGCTCAGCGAGACCTGGTGAATGGCCTTGAACTCCCCTTTTTCATTTGGGATTGGATCACCATGTGGATCATATTTAGGATAGGCCAAAAATTTGTCCAGCTTTTTTATCAGTAATGGAGACTTGATGTGTTCCAGTTGTTCGGCTACCTCATGGACTTCATCCCAGGTAAACCCTAATTTTTCAACCAAAAAAGTCTCCCATAATCTGTGTTTTCTAATTACAGTCAAGGCGGTCAATTTTCCTTTTGAGGAAATATTAACACCCCTGTATTTTTCATAAGAGATCACCTTTTTATCAGCAAGTTTTTTGATCATATCACTTACTGAGGCTGCTTTGGTATTTATGGTTGCAGCCAATGAATTTGTTGATACATCATTTTCTCCACCATTAGAGAGATGATAGATGGCTTTTAAATAATTCTCTTCTGCAAAACTCAAATTTACCATACTGCAAAGTAAAGTAAATTTAGACTAATCTAAAAATATATTTCGAATAATATAAAAATTATTTTGGAAGAAGCTCTTTGATAACAGATATAAGCTTTTTGCCTTCCGCTTCCCAATAGATGCCCTCGTCTTTTGTATTGTTAAAGAAGCTTGTGGTTTTTATCAAATCAATAAACTTGGAGGGTTCATAATTGGAAAAATCTATTGAAATACCTGCATTATATTTTTTACAGAAATCAGTCCAGGGTGGGTTATCAGTTATAATAATTGGAAGTTTTGCTGCCAAATGTTCAAATATCTTGGTAGGAAATCTGGATTTGAGATGAGGTGCAAGATAATAGGGAAGCAGGCCAAAATCCGAATCCAACATTTTGTCAATGATAAGTTGATGCGGGACAGGATAAGAATCAACCATCATCTCAATATGTGAATTGCCTTTTACGGATGATTTAAGTTGTTCCAGTGTTTCTATATGGGCACATCTACCAATGATCACCAATTTATTATTATACCCGGAATCTTTAAGTGTATTGGAGAACATGATAGCCTCGAATATGCCGTATTCCCTGGCTATGGTTCCTGAAAACAAAAATTTAATTTCATTTCCATTTCTTACAATTTCCTTTTTGGATGATAAGTGCAGGCATTTATTTTCAATAATGGTAGCCTTGTTTCTCATAAATGGCATTTCTTTAATAAATGCTTGTTCCGCTAAAAAATACTGGTCAATAAAGGGTTTTGTCAATCTTTCCTTTAATCGTACAAGGGTAGAAAGAACTGGTCTTATCAAATAATTAAATCCGGTACCATGGGCAATATTAGCTTGATAATTTTCGCAAACATCGTATATCACAGCTTTCCCATATAACAGTTTATAAACTGAAGCAGCAAATAATAATTCATGGGTAGTAATAATCAGGAGATCAGGTTTTAGCTTTACTAAAAGCTTGATTAGTCTAAGTTCACTCAGTAAACGCACGGGATGTAATCTATGGAACTGGAAAAGTGGATAAAAGGAAATATTGGGATATTTAGGATTCACTGATGAACGAAATCCAATAATATCAACATGAAAATCACCTGTATCTGCCAAGGTTGCGCCTAACTTTTCATAGAGGCGGGTGTCATCAATTGGCTTGAGGACTGATGCTATAACAATCTTTTTCTGCATTGAAACTATATTAGCTTAAAACCTGAATTCGATTATTAATAATTCTATAGTCAACGAACAAGGCTCGTTCCCGCAAAAAGCGGGACAGGCTATTGCGGAATTGTTATCCTTTATTTTTCAAAAAAGGATAAAAATATCCGTAATCTCCAACAGATACCGGATAAAATATACCTTTTGGAAAATTAAGGTATATTTTTCCTGCATGACACTACTTTATTAGTCGAACTCGGGTTTAAAGGAAAGAAAATATAGATATGATAACTACTTCAAACAGTGCTTTGAGGGAAATTCAATTTTTCTGTATGATTTTTGTTTATCATTGCACCTGAAATTAAATCCCAATTTTTGTTGAATGCAAATAGAGACCTTTAAAAGCCTTCCCAAAATTGAATAAATTATAAATTTTAGCAAAATGAACCGAGTGATATTGATTATCCATACACTTATTTTTGGAATTGTAATTTCTGGATTAGCTGAAACAATAAAATTTAAGGCAACCGATGGATTGGAAGTAACAGGGGATTTGTACATGTCGCACGATAAGTCCGCTCCATTTATTGTATTATTTCATCAGGCGGGATGGAGCAGGGGGGAATATTTGGAGATAGCGCCAAAACTAAATAAGATGGGCTTTAATTGCCTGGCTGTCGATCTACGATCTGGTAGGGCAGTTAATGGTGTTAAAAACTTGACCAATCAAAGTGCCAAGGAAGCAGGGAAAAGCACTACGTATATTGATGCAATACCAGATTTATTGGGAGCTATCGATCATGTTAAAGATAATTATGCCCAGGGCAAGCTTGTAATTTGGGGAAGCTCTTATTCTTCTGCATTGGCATTGAAAATAGTTGGGGATAATCCAGATAAAATAGATGCTGTAATAGCATTTGCTCCAGGTGAATATTTTGGCAATCGTGCAAAATCCCGATATATAACATCAAGTGCCAAAAACATAACAAAACCAGTATTTATTACTTCAGCAAAGAATGAAAAAAATAATTGGTGGGGTATTTACGAGGCAATACCTGCCGGAAATAAAACTTATTATTTACCACAAACAACAGGCAATCACGGTTCCAGGGCACTTTGGGAGAAGTTTTCTGACAACGGTGGGTATTGGGAGGCTGTAACAAAATTTTTAAATAGCATAAAATGAGGAATAGGGTTTTTGTAGTAATTATTGGTTTGTTATTAATGGCCTCTTGTAGGGATGAAAGCAGTATTATTGGAGATCAATTGTTTCAGAACGGGAAATATGAAGAAGCGATTGAAGCCTATAATGAATATTTAACGCTTAAGCCTCGACATGTCAAATCGATTTACAATAGAGGTAGGGCTTATGAAGAGTTGGGTATATACAATGAGGCTTTAATGGATTTCAGGGAAGTGATAAAATTAGATCCCGAAAACCCTAGCGCATTCTTGAGTTTGGGGAACTATTTCTACCGTGAAAAGCAATTTGACAATGCCCATTTCAATTATGACATAGCAGTTGGGTTGGATGAAAATAGTTACCAGGCATTTCATCTAAGAGGAAAAGCAAATCAGCACCTGGGAAATGTAAATGAGGCGATGGCAGATTATAATGCCTCAATCCGCTTTTACAAGGAAGATGGAGAAGTGTTTATTTCCAGGGGGTCACTGAATATCCATTTGAAAAGGACACGCAGGGCTTGCGGTGATTTTCGAACTGCAAAATCACTGAATATTGAAGAAGCCGATGAGCTAATTGCTAAGTACTGTCGTTAATGGGGCAAGCCCTTTTGTTAATGCTCAGATTATCAATCAAATAAGCATTTTGTGTAATCCAGGGAATTTTTTGCCTGGTTCTTCTAAGTATATTTACAGTGGCTCTTATCAATCAGGTGTTAGCCTAAGGGTAGGATGAATATTTAATGGAATATCGGGTATGTACCAAACATTATTTTTAAGGTCAATACCACCACCCATTTCTTCTTGTACTATTCTATCAATGATGAGTACTCCTGTCTCGGCCATTTTATCAAAAGTATCAAGCCCCTTATTAGGAAAATTCTGCCTGGTTCGATGAATATTAAATGTATTGGAAAACTTTCTGTTGAAAGCTTGTTCTATACCTTTCTTACCAATCATAAATCCCAAAAGACCGCCCCAAGTAGCGGTAGGATTATCAGAATCCCAACCTGCCAAGGCACCAATCTTAATGGTTTCCTTAATATCACCTTCTCCATAAAAAAGGCTCACTAAACTTGCACCGAAATTGATTCCTGAAGCAAAGCAACCATTACAATACAACCCTTTTGATGTAATATCATACCCATCTTCCTGACGAACCTGATACTTTTCATATAACTCATCCCTTGTCAACTCCCAAGTTACATTGGCATCATATTTACTTTTCACAAAATCATACATTTTAGCGGAATAGGATTGGTTGGAAAATATTTTACGGGCTTCACTTGCCATCCAAAATACTTTCTCTTTTATAGGAAGATTTTCATCAACAAGTGATTCCAAAGAATGCATGATGACATAAAATTCCGAATTCCAAGCGGCATCTAATCTGGCTGTTGTCCGGATTGGAAGATGAGCCATTTTAATTGCAATATCTGGCCGGGCAGGCGATAACAGTCCAAATAATTCAGTGGTTAATTGTGCATCAATCATTTCAAAGTGCGGATTTCTTTCCGGGTTACTAGTCTCTGGTGGAAGTACTCCTTCGAGCATTAGATCAAAAGCTTTTTGATTTGACACCCAAAGGTAATTTTCCTCCTCTGCTTTAATATGTTTTAACCAACCATCTCGTATTTGTTCACCTGTTAATACAGTTGTTCTATTAGTAAACAAGAGATGCTGATACATATATTCAATATCTGTATCATCGTCAGCGCCCCAAATTTCACCCTCGCCCCTAAACACAAAATCAATGGTAGGAGACAGTTCACTGGGTGACCCCTCCCCCCAAATACTTGGTTGGTCAGCACTTCTCCAGTCATCCCTGGTGTAAAATTTTCCTGTCTTAATATCTCCGATATTCCCAATTTTATCCATTTCGGTTACCAAACCAGTCCAATTCGCAATACATTCTCCAAGCCAAAAACCGTACAGTTTATCCAAATAGTTTTCCCTGGAAATGATTATATCTGATGGCTTTGGGATATAATCCTTATAACTCAATCGAGCATCTAATAAAACATCTGATTTCCTTTCATCCACTTTGTTGTTGCATGAAAACATGAAAAGAAATATCAATATCACTATAATATTTAATTTTCTAGGAAAATGTATTTTATTGATGATATTCATCGGATTACTTTTTTAATTAAATTCTCCTACGGTTTTAATCAGGTGGTTTTTATTTGCGTGGCGTCATTTTTGAAAACCTGGGTGCAACCACCAGTTCTTTCGTTCCATGGCTCCATGAATAAAAGCCACTCCCCGTTTTTACTCCTTTGTGACCGGCCTCAACCATATTAACCAACAATGGACAGGGTGCATACTTTGGATTTCCAAAACCATCATATAGCACGTTTAAAATTGACAAGCAAACATCCAGGCCAATGAAATCTGCAAGTTGCAGAGGCCCCATTGGATGTGCCATTCCCAGTTTCATTACCGTGTCAATTTCAGGTACTCCTGCCACACCTTCGTACAGGGAATATATGGCCTCGTTGATCATTGGCATTAGGATACGGTTAGCAATAAATCCCGGGTAATCGTTTACTTCGACCGGGGATTTCCCGATTTTCCTCGACAACTCCATAATGGCGGAGGTCACTTCATCACTGGTATCGTACCCTCTGATAACCTCGATCAGCTTCATCACAGGGACAGGATTCATAAAATGCATGCCTATAACCTTATCTGGCCTTTTGGTTGCTGCCGCTATTTTGGTGATTGAAATAGATGAAGTATTTGATGCCAGGATGGTTTCTTTATTACAAAAATTTTCAAGATCAGAAAAGATCTTAAGTTTTAAATCATCATTTTCTGTAGCAGCTTCTATAACCAGATCAGCATTTTCTACTCCCTTTTGAACATCGGAATAGGT
>CBDVAV010000297.1:0-6281 GCA_965372055.1 uncultured bacterium
GGAAACCATGACCAATGCACATTCTGCCAGGGAATGGTTTCTGCAATCAGCAACTGAAGATGATATTTCCAAACATTTTGTAGCAGTATCTACCAACAAAGAAGCCGTTAAAGCATTTGGCATCGACCCGGCAAACATGTTTGAATTCTGGGATTGGGTAGGAGGAAGATATTCTTTATGGTCTGCAATCGGTCTTTCCATTGCCTGCTCTGTGGGTTTTAGCAATTTCGAAAAATTGTTGGGAGGGGCACATGAAATGGACATCCACTTTAAAAACGCCCCGTTTGAAAAGAACATCCCTGTTATTTTAGCCCTAATAGGCATTTGGAATGGCAATTTCCTGGGTGCAGACTCCGAAGCAATTTTGCCCTACGATCAGTATTTGCACCGTTTCCCTGCCTATCTTCAACAAGGAAATATGGAAAGCAACGGGAAATCCACTGATCGGGCAGGGCATTCTATTGATTACCAGACAGGCCCCATCATCTGGGGAGAACCGGGGACCAATGGACAACACGCGTTTTATCAACTCATCCATCAAGGGACTAAGATCATCCCGTGTGACTTCCTTGCTCCTGCCATTAACCAAAATTCCTGGGGAGACCATCACCAGAAATTACTGGCAAATTTTTTCGCACAGCCAGAAGCGCTTATGAATGGTAAAACAATCGATGAAGTTAAAGAGGAATTAAAAGGAAGTGGAATGGATAATGAACAAATTGAAGCCTTAGCACCATATAAAGTGTTTGATGGAAATGTACCAACCAATTCCATCATTTACAAGAAATTAACACCGGAGGTTTTGGGTAAGCTGATAGCCATGTACGAACACAAGATTTTTATTCAGGGGTTAATTTGGAATATCTTCAGTTTCGACCAATGGGGTGTTGAGTTAGGCAAACAATTGGCCAACAAAATACTGCCCGAACTCGATAATGATGAAACTATGGATTCCCATGATTCATCAACCAGGGGGTTAATTAACCAATACAAAAAGTGGGCATCCAATGAGTAATCTATATCCGCTGAAATTTCATACTATTTTTAAAGAAAAGATTTGGGGAGGTCAGAAGATCAAGACACTAATGGGGAAGGATTTTTCTCCATTATCAAATTGTGGAGAAACCTGGGAACTTTCTGCTGTCAAGGGCAATGTCTCGGTTGTAGATTCAGGGCATTTACAGGGAACGAAACTTACCGAATTACTTAACTCATACGGGGCACAAATTGTTGGGGAAAGGATTTTTAAAGAGTATGGGAGTGATTTTCCACTACTTATTAAGTTTATCGATGCCAATGATGACCTGTCAATACAAGTGCATCCTGACGACAAACTGGCTTTGACCAGGCATCAATCAAAAGGAAAGACCGAAATGTGGTATATACTGCAGGCAGATGATAATTCTTCGTTGATTTCAGGATTTAACCAGCCCTTGGACAAAGCCACTTATTTGCAATATTTTAATGAAAACAGGTTGGAGGAAATACTAAATCGGGAAAATGTAACCGCGGGGGAAGTGATTTTTATTCCTTCGGGAAGAGTGCATACTATCGGCAAAGGATTATTGCTGGCAGAGATACAACAAACCTCGGATATTACTTATCGCATCTATGATTTTGACCGGACGGATGCCGAGGGTAATCTCAGGGAATTGCATGTGGAACAGGCTTTGGATGCCATTGATTTTGAATATTACGAAAACTACAAAACCCCTTATCAGGAGGCCATAAACACTACCAATACCTTAGTGGCTTGTCCTTATTTCCACACTTCAAAGTTAAATTTCCAAAAGGCGATAACCCTGGACTATTCCGCTATTGGTTCATTCATTATTTATATTTGTGTAGGTGGATCAGCCTTGATGAAATATTCCACGGGCGAAGTAATGCTCCGCTTTGGGGATGTATTTTTGATTCCGGCGATGTTTAATAACATTGAACTTAGACCTAATCAGGATTGTCAAATATTGGAGGTTTACGTTCCTTAGAAAAAATCAAATTGTACCAGGTTAAAAATAGGGAAGTCAAGTTTATTGACTTAGGATTACGCGACTACAAAGAGGTGTGGGAAATGCAGGAGCAGTTATTCGATGACACTGTTAAAATAAAGATTGAAAATAGAAAAAGGGACAGGGGTCAGCAAGACCAAACCCCCAACTATTTGATTTTTTGCGAACATCCTCATGTGTACACTATCGGGAAGAGTGGTGATCCAAAAAACTTATTAATCCAGGATAGTGACCTTTCCGAGGTAAATGCAAAATATTATAAAATTAACCGGGGAGGAGACATCACGTACCATGGCCCAGGCCAGGTGGTTGGATATCCCATTTTAGACCTGGATAACTTTTTTACAGATATCCATAAATATCTGCGTTACCTTGAAGAGGCCGTAATTAAAACCTTATCAAACTTTGAAATAAATGCTGGTAGAATTGATGGATTGACTGGTGTATGGGTAGATCATGAAAACCATGCAACTTGCAGAAAAATTTGTGCCATTGGAGTAAGGACCAGCAGATGGGTCACCATGCACGGATTCGCCCTGAATGTAAATACCGACCTAGACTACTTTAAAAATATCGTCCCCTGCGGAATTGAAGATAAAAATGTTACTTCTATGGCCGCTGAACTTGGAAGGAACATTGATATTAAAGACGTACATCATTTATTGAAAAATCATCTTGCCGATATCTTCGAAATAACCTTTATATAAAGGAATTCGCAATTTTATTATTAATTTAACACTATGTAATGTAAGTAATCAAATACTTTTATTAACATTACATTAATGTATAAGATAAAATATCATATTCTTGTTGTATTTCTTCTTGTTGCACCCAATTGGATCATTGCCCAGGCCATAGATAATTTTGATGACGGAGATTTCTCAAATAATCCCACTTGGACAGGTGATACCGATAAATTCATAATAGATAATGGAAACCTTCGCCTTCAAGATGGATCAGTATCGGGAACTGCCTACTTAGCAGTTGAAAGCCAGGCCATTGAAAATGCTGAATGGACATTATGGTTAAAGATGGATTTTAACCCATCATCAAGCAATTATGCAAAGGTTTATTTGACAGCCTCAGACCCCAACCTATCAAATGCATTAAACGGCTACTTCGTAAAACTAGGTGGAACTGATGATGAGATTAGTCTTTACAGACAGGATAACGATCAAGAAGTGGAAATTATTGATGGCCTTGACGATAGAATTAATATTTCCCCTGTAGCTCTTAGTTTAAGAGTTACACGGGATGAACTTGGAAACTGGGAATTATTCTCTAAACTGGATGGTGAAACTGAATATTCAACGGAAGGTTCAATATTAGACGATACGTACCTGACTTCCAATAATTTTGGAATAGCATGTCAATTTACTGTTACCCGGTCTGATAAATTTTATTTTGATGATATCAATGTCTCGGGAAATCCCTTCACTGATCGGTTTGCCCCAAATGTTGTGGAAGTATCATCAATAGATCTCAACCATATTGATATTCGATTTGACGAAGCTGTTGATCCGGTAAGTTCCCAGTCTGTACTGCATTACTTTATAAATAATAATGCTGGTAACCCTGATTCAGCCATACTTGATCCCATGGATAATACTCTAATACATCTTGCTTTTACAAATGCATTGGCGAACGGGGTACAGCATCAGATATCGATAACTGACGTTGAAGACCTCAGTGCGAATATTCTAATTTCAGAAACTGTCGAATTTCTCCATTTCATTCCCTTTCCAGTTGGTTTCAGAGACCTTGTAATCAATGAATTATTGGCAGACATGAACCCCAGGGAAGACCTTCCCGAATCTGAATTTGTGGAAATCCTTAACGTGGGGGATCATCCCGTGAACCTTGTGGGGTGGTCATTTTTAGATAATACCACAACTTCGGTGTTATCAGAAACCATACTTCTTCCAGATTCATTCCTGATCTTGTGTCCATCTTCTTTCGCAAGTCAATTTTCAATTTATGGCCCAGCCATGGGATTGGATACATGGCCATCTCTAAATAATTCCGGTGATCTCATTAAATTACTCAATCCTGCTGGTGAGTTGATCGATTCAGTATCTTACTCCTCGGATTGGTACAACGATACTGAGAAAGACAATGGAGGATGGTCTCTTGAACAAATAGATCCCGCACTTAATTGCATCTATTCATACAATTGGACAGCTTCACAAAATGCAGCAGGTGGAACACCTGGATCCCAAAATTCTGTAAACCCAATAGTAGAAGATACGAAACCGCCCACAATTATCGGAATCGATTTAATTGACCCTCTTTTGATCTCTATAGAGTTTGATGAACCAGTTGATCTCAATAATATCATCTCCTCGGATTTCAATTTTAATCCGAAAATTGGCATGGCTCCTTTGTTCATATCAGGATTTTCCAAGATCTTACCAATCCCACTTATCGAAGAGATTGTTTCAGATCAGGCATACGAAATCACAATTGACAACATTGCTGATTGCAAGGGAAATTCAGGTCTTGGGTCTGCTTCCTTTAGCTTTGATTACCAGCCACCTGAAATAGTATCACTGGATGTGTTACATAGAAACCAACTAGACATTACTTTTTCTGAAAGTGTTGATCAATCAACAGTTTCTCCTACAGATTTTATTCTCGATCAAGATATTGGGAATCCAGTGTCAATATCCTTTAATTCATCTGGCACTATTTGCAGCTTAACGTTTAGTGGAAATTTGACCGACAATTTCAATTACCAACTTACTTATCTTGGTATAGCAGATGAACAAGCAAATACCTCCCCGGAAAATTATTTTCATTTTACATACATGGCCCCTCCAATTCCGGAATTTAATGAATTATTGGTAACGGAAATCCTGACAGATACTGATCCAGCCGAAGGCCTGCCTGAATCCCAGTTTCTGGAGCTATATAACTCATCAAAAACTGACATTAGCCTAAAGGATATAACCATTATGGATGGCTCCGGTAACTCTACTGCCATGCCCGCGGAGATAATAAAATCCGGGGAATATATAATTTTATGTCCAAGCTCAAAAGCTGACCAATTTGCCCAATATGGAATCACCATTGGATTAAAGCAATGGCCTGGTTTTAACCAAAGTACAGATGTTGTTAAAATCATGAACTACCAGGGAAGGTTAATATTCAGGCTTGAGTATGATGAAGATTGGATGGATGATTTTGAAAAAGAAGCAGGGGGTTGGTCACTGGAGATGGTAGACACTAACAATCCTTGTGGAGAGGATTTTAATTGGACTGCTTCCGAAGACCCATCAGGAGGTACTCCAGGCAAAATCAACTCTGTTGTAACTGATAATCCCGATTTAACCAATCCACAACTATCAGTGGTATTTGCAAACGATTCCCATAACATCACTGCATTATTAAGTGAAAAAGCCGCACTGCCGTTTTTGCCTGTAATAACAATCGTCCCTGATAATGGAATTGTAAGTTATGAATTGGAAGAAAATCTAAAAATTGTGAAGATCAGAATAAAAGATAAATTAGAGTTCAACAATATTTACAGGTTAAGTATCACAGGTTTTGAAGATTGTTCCCGAAACCCAATCAAAGATGATTTCGCATACAAGGATTTTGCCCTTCCAGAACCAGCTGACAGCGCAGATTTACTGATCAACGAGATCCTCTTTAATCCCAGGCCTGGCGGAGTTGATTTCGTGGAAATATATAACCAATCTTCAAAATATATTGACATAACGGATTGGGTTCTTGGCAATTTTGAGAATAAAACCGTTGAAAACCCTGCTACCGTCCCCAATAATTACAAGATTATCGAACCTAATTCCTTCGTCGTTTTCACAAAAGATCCTGATATTTTAATTGCAGACTACCCTCATACTATCGAAGAGTCCATTATCAAAGTCGACAATCTCCCTTCCTTGCCCGATGATTCCGGCTCACTGGTTATATTTGATCCCAATGGTAAAATAGTAGATCTTTTATATTATGATATGGATTTTCATCATGAATTATTGGATGATGATGAAGGCGTTTCCTTAGAGCGGATTTCTGTTGTGTCATCTACCAATGACCCTAATAATTGGCAATCAGCTTCTCAATCTGACGGGTTCGCAACACCGGGATACAAGAATTCCCAATCCCTGGAAACTTCTACCGTTCAGGGAAAAGTTTGGATCGAACCTGAAATTTTTCTGCCAAACATCGGATCTCAAAATAACTTTACTACCATCAACTATGATTTGGGATCATCAGGTTTTATTGCCAATGTGGCTATCTACGATCTGTCTG
>CBDVAV010000298.1:0-6276 GCA_965372055.1 uncultured bacterium
CAATACCGGAATATTCAAACGAACCGTCAAAATCGGTCTGTTTTAATCGGTAATAGGATATCCCTTTAATTGGGCTGTCGTCGATAATAGAGTATTTTAATGGATTTGTGCTATTCCCGGCACCTTGAACGATAGCCAACTTTTCGAAGTTTATAGCATCACCAGACTTCTCAACGGTGAAAAAATCGTTATTGGCTTCAGAGGCTGTTTCCCATTCCAGATGGACTAGATTGTTCTCGACACGTGCATTGAGCCTGGTGAGTTCAATAGGCAAAGGGTTGGCTACACCAGACAGTGAACCGAAAGAGAAAGGGCTAAAAGACGAAACCCCAGTCACGGTGACCGATCCCGGATCAGCATCCACTATACTAGTCTGGCCAAGGGATACCCAATCTGTGCCATCATAATGCCCTACCACCAAGTCCCCGGAAGTGTGATCGGTAATTCCACTGCTTGCTGCGTTTTTCCAATGCAAGGTAACATCAGCCGCCGATGCTGTTACTGCCCTGGCCAAGTCCCAATATTCAAGAGTGCTGGCGTTATTTAAAACCCCGGTAACAGTATTGTCAGCATGAGAAGTATTAAAATACTGAGCGGTAAATTCGGTGGTTGCCCCACCCGTTAGGTTGGCAATTCCAAGAGGTGCCCAAGTACTGGCATCACCGATAGGATAAGTGAAATCCGTGTTGCCAATCTTTTTCATTGGGCCATCTACATAACTACTGCTGGTTCCCCCTGAGGAGCTACCACCAGCCAACACTGTCAGTAATTCCGCTGAAGTTGTATTAACAATGCCCGACGTCAAAGTCAAGGTGCCTCCAGAAGCTATGTTGACATCAGTACTGTTTGTTTGGTCCAAAGTGAGACTTCCGCTGGCTTTGTTCACTATAAGGTTATAAAACGTTTCCCCTGCAGTGTTGGTAATGGTCTGATCGGTTGTTCCATCAAAAGTAACCGTTTGTGTCCCTTCTGTAAAAGTGCCCCCACTGTTAGAATAATCTCCGGCTATGGTCAGGTCAGCAGTATTGGTTGAGACATTTAGATCAGCAGTTCCACTGATGGTGAGGTCGCCGTTGATATCAAGGGTGGCCGGGGCTGTTTTTGTACCGGAACCAGATAATGTTAAGTCGTAATAGGTAGATGAAGCCGGGCTTTTAATGGTTTGGGCAGCCGTTGCGTTATACTCTACGGTATTTCCTGTGGCAGATGCGTTTAAGGTACCGTTTGCCAATACTGCCGCTCCTCCTTTTAACGTTGAACTTGTTGAATTGGTCCAAACAGAGGTTGCCTGGTCCAGTATATCCTCTGTGACCGTGATACTTCCATTATTAGTTACCGTAATACCTGTGGCAATATCTAAATCCCCACTGGTGATACTTAAGACAGCCGTTGATGCAATAGCCTTGTTACCGGTTGAAATGTTGACGTCCACTCCCGAATTAAGCGAAATTGTCCCGGTGCCGTCGATGGTGATGTTCACGCCCTCCAAGTTTAATGGAAATGAACCTCCTGAATAAGTTCCGTTCACGGTAATATCCCCGTCTACAGTTAATGTTTTATTTGTAGTAGAAAGTGTTCCACCTGCATTAATTATAAAATTATTTATTGTTTTGGCACCAGTCAAAGTGACTGTATGCGGGCTTAAAATCCGAGCGTTTTCAGTACTCAATGGTACAGCGCTAGTTACCCAGGTCGAGGCGGTGTTCCAATTGCCGCTAGTAGCGGAATTAATAATAATATACTTGGTTACGTCGGTATCTACAGCGGATGCTGCGGAACAAGCCGGGCTTGTGCTGGTGGCAACAACGCTCACATTACCGGTCCCGGACGTACCCCAATCCACGGTGATACTGTTGGTAGTGGTACCTGATGCCTGAGTGCCCCCTGTTATGGTCCAGGCATATGAATATCCAGTTATGTCAGTGACGGAATAAGGTTCCCCGGTAGTTGATTCTGCTACATTGGTTTTGCCGGTTATAGAAGATGGGGCTATGGTATGTACATTTACTGCCAGGTCTACAGGAGATCCACTGGTACAGCCGTTGGTTTCCACTACCCTGACATTTCCCACCTGACCTGTTGCGTCCCAATTTACGGTGATACTGGCGGTGGTGCCACCTGTGGCCTGTGTCCCACCTGTTATGGTCCAGGTATAGGTGTTACTATTGTCAGTAACTGAATATGCTACGGCAGATGCACTGGTACAAACATCTGTAGAACCTGAAATTGCAGAGGTGGTTGGACCTGTACAATTTGTATCATCTCCAAAAGCATATTGTGCGCCCATGGTACTTAAGCCAGTCCTTTTTGCTACTGGGTCTACCGCTGAAGCATGTGTCCCTTCTGCTGTCCAGTCGCTGCCCGCATCTGATCGGGTCAACAGCCTAGTATTAGCATCAATAGTAAATGCTGTAAATCCGGTACCACTTAAGTTTAGGTTAAAATCGTTCGGGCCTAAATTGAAACTATTGGCGGTACTCATGTCCCAATAACCATCAACGAAGGTATTATACACTGTTATCACGTCCACCAGGCTTAGACCGGAGTTTCCAGGGTCAGAATCGACAAATTGGAATAACACCGTCCCTCCAGTAGTTATCCCACTGAAATTGATGGTTGCCACCCTGGTATTACTGGATGTACCCACCGGAAAGTCAATATCAGTACTGGTAGTGCTGTTGGCTATCCATCTTTCAAACTGACCAATTATCTGTCCGGCAGTATAGCTATAAGTGCCTTCGTTTCCAGTCCCTGTACCAAGTGTAAGCGTGTTAGAGCCGGCATCAATCGTCCCTGCTGTCATGGTTAAGGTGTTACTGGCGGTTATATCATTGGCAAGGGTCAAGGTGCCGGATGATTTGTTGATGGTAAGATCATAAAAAGTTTCCCCTGAAGCATTGGTAATAGTTTGTGATCCCGTTCCATCAAATGTAACGGTACTCAAATTTTCATCAAAAGTACTCGAGTTAGTAAAGTCACCACCAATATTGAGATCGTAATCATTAGCTGCATCTGTATCAAATGAACCACTGATAATTGTAAGACTACCTGAAATCTTTAAATTTGCCCGCATAGTGGTGGCACCCGTTCCTTCAATAGTGAGATCGTAGTATTCGGCAGGGGTTCCCGTTGGTGTCTTCACGTTTTGAGCCCCATCTCTACTATAGATAACAGTATTTCCAGAAGCACTGGCAGTAAGTGTACCTCCCCCGTTCAGTAGATTAACCCCCACATCCAATGATGACTTTGCTGCATTCACCCATGTACCCGAAGCGCCAGTCAGATCACTGGCAATGGTGACCAAACCGTTATTGGTTACTGTAACACTGTTTCCAATGCTTATATCATTAATTACTGTAAAGTTCGCTGTTGAGAGAATTGAAGCATCGCCATTGATAACGATATTCTTTGTGGAATTATGCACTCCCGTACCATCAATTGTTTGCCCCAAACCACCTGTGAACTGAATATTTTTTTGTCCTGTTTTAATACCATTTAAAACCAGATTACCATCAACTGTGATATCACCTTTGTTATCATCATTTAAAACACCACCACTGTTAATAGTTAAGTCATTAATTGTTTCCGCCCCGGTAAGTGTAACTGTATGCCCACTGGCAATCACGGCATTATCGGTGGTTGCGGGCCAGTCAGTGCCCTGTGTCCCTGGACTGGTATTTCCCCAAGTGCCGCCGTCATCCCAATCTCCCGATCCTGTTGAGGTGAAAGTTGTTTGGGCTAACAATTCTGCAAATGCAAATAGAAATACAAGAATTGCAACCGGAAAAGTTCTATTGTTCATGGAGTATAAATCTCATAATACATCAAAAAATATTCACTTTTGAATACTATCTGTACATTGGGTCTACTAAGAATAGAATTGTAGATATCCAGTACAGCTAAAGTTCTAATTGCTTTCTGTAAAATTCCAATCCATTGATTAAATTCTTACAGGGTGTTTAATGCCAACTTTGTAGGAACATAGTTGTAAATCCAAAATAGCCTTCTTCATTCAGAAAGTTTGGGCATTTCTATCCATAACCTTACAAGGGTATAATTTTGTCCAGTAATTAATGGTCATTTTAAGATTAAAATTATGACCTATGTTTAAAGTTTGTGGTTCTTTGCTCAACAACTATATTTGATCAACGATTTCACCATAAAGATTATGCATACTTTCAAAAACCTTAAATCAGTAGAAGATGATGGGATTCTTACAATTACAATTTCAAGACCCGAGAGTTTAAATGCCTTAAATATTGAAACTGTTCAAGAAATCCGTACTGCTTTCCAATGGATCTACGATGATAGGTCAATCAAGGGGATTATCATAACAGGGGATGGAGAGAAGGCCTTCGTGGCTGGTGCGGATATAACAGAACTTGCAAAGTTGAATGAAGTTAACGGGAGAAAATTTGCCGAGAACGGCCAAGAAGTTTTTACTATGATTGAAGAATGTGAAAAGCCTGTGATAGCAGCTGTGAATGGTTTTGCACTTGGGGGAGGTTGTGAGCTTGCCATGGCCTGTCATATCAGGATTGCAACTGAAAATGCCAAATTTGGTCAACCGGAAGTAAACCTCGGACTGATTCCTGGCTATGGTGGAACCCAAAGATTGACCAGGTTAATTGGCAAAGGCAAGGCTTTTGAATTATTGATGACTGGGGATATGATCTCAGCAAATGAAGCCAAAGACCTAGGATTGGTAAATCACGTGGTAACTGATAAACCTGCCCTAATTGAAATGAGCAATAAAATACTGCGAAAAATCCTTTCAAAAGCACCTATTGCTATCGGTATGATAACAAATAGTGTGAATGCTTATTTCATGAAAGACACAGATGGGTATCAGGCCGAAGTCAATAGTTTTCAATCTTGTTGCCGATCTGCCGATTTTAAAGAGGGAACCGCTGCTTTTATAGAAAAAAGAAAGCCGGAATTTAAAGGTGCATAACCTGATGATTCCACCTAGTATATGAATAAAATAAAAATACTTGCTGGCCAAACTGCCATTTATGGCCTATCCAGTATTCTTGGCAGGGTAGTTAATTTTCTTCTGGTCCCTCTTTATACTATTACATTCCTGCCGGGAGAGTATGGGATAGTAGTTGTACTTTATTCCTATGTAGCCATTTTAAATATAATTTATACCTACGGAATGGAGACCGCATTTTTTCGGTTTTCACCAAAAGATAAAGGAAATGACACCTTTGATCAAACAGCTTCTGCTGTGTTGATCACCAGCATTTTGTTTTCAGGGGTGATATATGCTTTTGCCGGTACTTTGACGAAATCGCTGGGATTTGTCATGGAGCCTTACATCATAAAATGGCTTTCAATAATCATCTTTTTTGATGCCATTGTAGCAATTCCATTTGCAAAGTTAAGGCTACAAAACAAAGCAGTGAAGTTCGTTATTATCCGATTAACCGGAATAATACTTACTATACTTTTCAATATTATCTTCCTGGTGGTCTTACCTGATATTATGGCTGACAAATATTTGGGAATTATCAGGCCAGTGATCAGGCAATGGTATAATCCTGAGATGGGTATTGGATATATATTTTTAGCCAACCTCATAGGTTCAGGTTCTGTGTTGATACTGTTGAGAAAAGAGTTTTATAACCTAAAATTTTCTGTTCATTGGTCAAAATTCAAGCCTTTATTAATATATGCCTTTCCAATTATGCTTACTGGATTGGCTGGGATGCTAAACGATAACCTGGATAAAATTCTTTTACCAACCTTAATTTCATCTGATTTTTACAATGGCAATTCACCAGAAGCAGCAGTGGGGATATACGGGGCGGCATTTAAACTGAGTATTTTCATGATGCTGGCTATCCAGGCCTTTCGTTATGCCGGAGAACCTTTCTTTTTTTCTAACGCGGATGATAAAAATGCCCCGGAATTATTTGCAAAAGTCTTTTATTATTTTGTGATACTAGGGGTAGTAATAATAGTGGCAGTTGGATTTAATATCGATCTAATTGGAAGACTGTTCTTAAAACGACCTGAATATTGGGAGGCATTATATCTTGTACCTATACTATTAACTGGAAAACTACTCTACGGAATATATATAAATATTTCGGTCTGGTATAAAATTAAGGATAAAACAAAATATGGAATATATTTTAGTTTTCTGGGCACTGTCATAACCGTGGGTGGAAATCTTTTATTGGATTATTTAGTATTTAAGAAAATGTTAATGGATGTAGCAAACGGCAAAGGCGATATGTACGAAATTGATAGTAAATTACCTATAAATAA
>CBDVAV010000299.1:0-6274 GCA_965372055.1 uncultured bacterium
AGTGCCAGATGATCCCCTCCTCTTATTTTTATGGCTAAATCTACTTCTTCGTCAGCGGTTATAAGATCAACCTTCCCGATTTCTTGAAAATACTTGTCTAAGGATTGGCTTTCACGGTTGGTGATCTGTTTGATGATCTTGAGTTGTCTCATTAATCCTTAATTGTTTGATAAAAGTAAATCAAAAACCTGAGCTTCTCTCTTAAAGAATCATCAACCTTTCTGACGGTAAGAGATAAAGATGTCGTATTCGTAGCTTGGAATTATGGATGGCATATATGTTCTAGTTTACTAATCCTAAAAATAGTAATGTTTAGGGATTTTGGCTAATCCTTGTGGGTTGAGTGGTTCTTAACCTTATAAAGAAAGAGAGTTGTTGATCAAATCACAAATATCGTAATACTAACCACCAATATCCAATTGTTAATGCAAACATAACCAACCACGAAGCAGGGATTTATTTAAATTTAGTATAGTCTTTTCTCAAGCTAGAATCCTAAGAACTCACTCTTTATTGTATTCATGTTATACTTGTCTTCACTCTCATTAAAGAGTACTTCAAATACCCAGAATGTTTTCCAATTATTTGAATCTCTTGTAGTAACATTAATGTGGTATTGACAATCTTCAAGTTGTTGAGATTTAACTTCTTTTTTGTCATATCTCGCATAGGGCATATTGAATTGCATCATATCGTGAAAGGCTTTCATAATTTCTCCTTTACTACATACGAGTGCCCTATATTGATTTTGTCTATTTAATTCTTCTTGAGCATTTAATACTGCTTCATTTATTGCTTCATCAAAAGATATTGTATCTGGTTCTTCTCCAAGTTTATTAGCCAGATCGACAAGAACCCAATTTTTAATAGCCCACTCTTCTTCTGTCATTTCCATGACGTCCTTATTTTTGATTGTTGAGTATTTAACATAATATCTCTCTTCCCCTTTATCTCCCAAATATTTGTTAATAAGTACTATACCAAAAATCACTATAACTGTTGACTGTAGAATTATTACTGCTTTTTTCATGATATGGGTTATAAATAAAGTATTTCCCTCATTAAATCTGACTCATTGGCTATATTCAAATATAATTAAAACCTGACTCATTGGCTATGTATTATGACTAATTGGCTTCATTTCTTTGGGGTGTGGAAACTTCCATCCTTAAAAGATTTGGGTCTAAGGTTAGATTGCTCCGGGTTCAAAGAAACTGGACTCAAGAAAAACTAGCTGAAATAACTGATTTCCATCCTACTTATATTGGTAGAATCGAGAGAGGAGAAAGAAACCTATCCCTTAAAAACATTGAAATTTTTGCAAAAGCATTTGGAATTCCAATTGAGGATTTGTTTAAATCTTAGATTCCTAATTACATAGTTAACAGTTACGACCTATCCTTTATTGGCTTTACCTGTTTGATCTTTTTTCTTGAGCCTCAAATTCAATTGCTTCATATCCCTACTTACCTTCTTTTCCACTATTTTTGCATAGGCTTTTTGAGTGGTACGGATATCAGAATGTCCTAAATACGGTAACCGATATGGTAACCTACTACATTTATGCGTTTGTATATTATTGATATTCAGTATGTTAAAAACATCGTTCGAGTCCAAGAGGGGGAGCCATGAAGTAGACCTATGGTCACTTCATGGCCGTGAAGTTTATGAGCAAAGTGAGTTATACTTCATGGCCAATTGCAGTACTAGGATGAGATTCTGAAAAATTCATCCTGGTATGCATCTACCTTACTGTCTATATATTACTAAGTCAAAAAGATCATAAGTTCTACATTGGCTTTACTACAAATCTGGAGCAAAGGTTAATTAACCATAACCAGGGCAATACGAAAAGTACAGCTCCTAGAAGACCATTGGAACTTATATTTTGTGAATATTACTTCTCTAAGACAGATGCTCTGAGAAAAGAGAAATATTTTAAGACTAGTGCTGGAAAGAAAACTTTAAGACTAATGATTAGAGAACCTTTAAAATTGAAATTAGTGTAATCCCATCTTTAGTCGGGCTTCTTCATTTTACTTGGATAACAATTACATGAATAAAATGACTAATAAACAACAAAGCTTAAACCAGATTCCCAACCAAAATATTTACTTGGGTAATACTCTTCTTAAAGTCTCAATCAGTGCATCTCCACGCAACATAAATTCAGACCCAATGATCTTACCTACTGGAGAGATCAAAAAGGCACTGGGAACATGCCACACATCGAACTTTTTATGTACATCATCAACCGATGAATTTATAATGGCATGCTTCCAGGGCATTTCCCACTTTTCCCGGAATCTTTTAATTTTTTCGGGGGAGTCATCATAAGCTATACTAAGAATCTCAAAGTTTAAACCTTTGAATTTTGAGTAAGCCTGATGAAGATAAGGCATCTCTTCAATACATGGTTTGCACCACGTCCCCCAAAAATCCAGTAGGTAATATTTCCCTTTGAGATTACTATTTGAAATCCCGACATCAGGATCCAGAAGTTGCAAGTTAAAATTTGGAATATCCGATCCATTCGCAAGCCTTCTATTTGGCCTCATCATGTACATTTCTGTTTTGATGAAGGATGAAACATTATGCCTTATTTTTTCCAGTTCATTGTATCGTTTGTTAAATGTGTCTGTCTCATTATACATGAATGAAAGCTTTGTTAATTCCAGCAATGCAGAAGCACGGACATTGATGTCAGGATTATGATCGTAAATTGATTGATATAGTATCTCTGCTTCATTTTTGGAAAGTAAGCCTGAGGCCATTCTGCACAGTGGCGCATTTCCTGGGGCTTCCATCTGCCAAAGCTCCGAGGTTGGAGGGATCAGTTTTAAGGCTTTTGAATATAGGTCATGAATGAACAATTCTTTCGATTCATCCAGTGCCTTAATCTGTTTCAACCTATCGGAATTCTTCACCAGCAAGGCTGCAGCAAAATATTGAGATGCCCCACCTCCATCCAAATAATTGGCAAAGTTTTCTAGCAGGTCTTCAAAAGGAAAATCAAATCCTACATATGACTCCTTATTTTTTACATGAGAATTTCTTTTTTCCTCGAAACTGGTCAATTCTATTTCAAAGAATTTATGGATATCATATATATTGGGGTAATTTTTATCAGAATTAGTGAATTCCACTGAGGATAAAATTACATCCCCGGCCTCAAATCCAATCGTTGTTAAAATATATAGGCTCTCTTTTTTAGAAATATAGATGGGTATATCCAGGGCTTGTTGACCTTCAGGTTTAATCCATAAATTGAAATACCCGCTTTCGATGTTTGAAAATCTATATGAATTTCCAACTAACTTTGCTTTTTGTACATAATCATCAATTCCTTTTGGAAAAGATGAGAGAGTAATTTCGATTAAGCTATCTTTAATTGAAGCCGGCAATTCCACCTCACCTTTAATTTCATTTTCTTGAGAGCTGCACTGGGTTGATATGAGTAGGCAAAAGCCAATCATAACCATTTTTAATCTGTTTTTTAGCATATTTAGGATCACTTAATTGTAATCTAATTATATAGGAAACCACAAGTAAATAAAAATAATATAAGACACGATGCTTAATAAGGACATTAGAATGCTAAATTTCCAGAATCAATTGATTTCCCAAAACTTTCAAACCTTTATTGAAACCTTTTACAATGCCCATCTGTTATTTAAGTGTTTGCTTAAATAAAAAAATAATTAAATAAAATAATGGAAAGTACAAATATTGAAATTCAAGATCGTTTGAATGATCTGTTGAACTTACTGCCAGATCAGTTTATTAATCTCTCAGAGAATAATAGAGGGCTGGCTTTAGAGATCTATCGCCGACTAGGTGAGGGGCAACCTGTTCAACTTGAAGACTTAGTGGAGGACAAGGAAATTTCACTAGAAGAAGCCAAAGAGTTTCTTGATAACAGTGGAGGGGTTTTTTACAATGATGATGGCGATATCGTTGGTTTTTGGGGCATTGCTTTACCAAAAATGCCTCACAAGATAATTACTGAAAAGCAAACCATTTACGGTTGGTGTGCCTGGGATGCCCTGTTCATTCCACAGCTTCTGGGTGAATCAGCTACCATAGAATCCTTATCTCCAACCAAAGAGATTATAAAATTGAAGATATCAGAGCAAGGTGATTTGTTAGAGGGATCTGAGAATATTATGGTCTCATTCCTTGAACCAGATGCTGGCAAAATGATGGAGAACGTAGTTGCCAATTTCTGTCACTACATCTTTCTTTTTAAGGATAAAAGCTCAGGCGAGGAATGGGTGAAGCAACACGAAGGGACCTTTTTATTACCACTTCAGGATGTAATAACTCTGAGTAAAGTAAAGAACCAACGGCAATTTGGGGATTTACTTGAGAAGTAATGTAATGGAACTTTATTTGTTTTAAATAGTTTGAATAATTACTTTTATTAAGTATTTGCTTAAATAATAATATATGGAAAATAATACATGTTTAAGGGTGTTGGCAGATGTCAATCAAATTAAGGAATGCAAGGAGGATGTAAAGAGAATTAATGGTTCAGTAAAAAGGATTTCCAAGGCTTTAAACCTTGCAGGAAATGAGGTGAGGTTAAATATTTTATTCCTGTTGTATAAAGAAGGAGAGATGTGCCCCTGCGATCTAAGTGATGTTTTGGAGATGAAGGTCCCTGCAATTTCACAGCATTTAAGAAAATTGAAGGATGCGGGCTTAGTAATTGATAAAAAGATTGGTCAGACTGTTTTTTACTCTATTCTTAACGAAGAAGCAGAAATTCTAATCCCATTTTTAAAGAAATTGAAGATTCTTAATCAAAAGGAAGAGGTAAAATGAGTACAGATAAAATATCATCAAGAGCAGTAGGAGCAAGTTTATTTGCAGCCATTACAGCATCATTATGCTGCATTACTCCGGTATTGGCACTATTCTCAGGTGTTAGTGGAATAGCTGCAACTTTTTCATGGGTTGAACCCATTCGACCTTATTTGGTGGGTTTAACCATCATTGTATTAGGATTTGCCTGGTATCAAAAGCTGAAACCAAAAAAGGAGGAGATTGATTGTGATTGTGATGAAGAGGGCAAAGAACCATTCATACAGTCAAAGTCCTTTCTTGGAATAGTTACTGTAATTGCATTAATTATGCTGGCTTTTCCAAGTTACTCCCACGTATTCTACCCCGACAACAATAATAAAGAAATTTCTGGGATTTTCGAATCCAATCTCAAATTGGTTAATATGGAAATAGAGGGAATGACTTGTACCGGATGTGAGGAGCATGTGCAATTCGCTACCAGTCAATTGGAAGGTGTCTTTATTACCAAAGCTTCTTATGAGGCTGGGAATGCCGCTATTACTTTTGACCAATCAATTTCTTCGTTGGAAGAGGTGATTGAGGCTATCAATGAAACGGGCTACACGGTAGTAAGTCATAAAGTGTCAACCGCAGATCCTTCAACCATTGTACCAGAAGAAAAGAAACAAACAAAATTAAATTAGAATGGAACAAAAAGAAATAATACTTCAATCTGTGATAAAGTGTCCAGAATGTGGGCATCAGAGGGAAGAAACCATGCCAACAGATGCATGTCAATTCTTTTACGAATGTGAAAATTGCAAAACACTTCTAAAGCCCAAAGAAGGAGATTGTTGTGTCTATTGCTCTTATGGATCTGTGAAGTGCCCACCTGTTCAGGAAGGTAATGGTCATGGTTGCTGTTGAGGTAGATTTATAACCTGGAAATTAAGGGACTTCAAAAAGTCCTTAATTTTTTTTTACTGTACACTTAAGAAATTGCTTAATAAAGAAAGCAAAGAACTGTAAAATGACGCAGAAAATGAGAAAGTTTAATTATTACTTAATCATCTTATTAACAAGTATAAGCTTTGCATGCAAAGAAAACCCAGAAAATACAGACGCTGGAGCAGATGCCCAAAGTGAAGAAACCGCAGAAAGGCCCACTATTACCCTTCCTCGTTTTCCAAGTCCAGCAGCAACGGTTGAACAAACCATCGGAATATCCACTGTTACTATAAAATATTCCCGGCCTAATGTAGTGGCATCTAATGGAATTAACAGAACTGGTAAAATCTGGGGGAAATTGGTGCCTTATGATTTTAATTCCCGAACAATAATGTCGAAGGGGGAACCTGTACCCTGGCGAGCTGGCGCCAATGAAAATACTACCATAGAATTTTCGCAAGATGCCGAAGTTGAAGGAGAACCAATACAAGCTGGGATCTATGGATTGCACATGGCAATCCACCAAGACGGTGGAGCC
>CBDVAV010000300.1:0-6269 GCA_965372055.1 uncultured bacterium
AAAATCTGGGGATGAAGTAATTTATTCAAATGACCTATATGGAGGTACAGGAAGGATGTTCAATAAAATATTTACAAATTTCGGACTGAATTTTAAATACACCCCAATGGAGGATCCTTCACTGGTAGAAAAATTGATAACTGAAAATACCAAATTAATTTGGATTGAAACCCCTTCTAATCCAATGATGAATATTATTGATATTAAAGAAATTGCAAATATTGCAAAAAAGAACAATATACTGCTAGGGGTTGATAATACCTTCGCTACACCTTACTTACAAACACCATTGGAATTGGGAGCAGATATTGTGATGCATTCTGTCACAAAGTTTTTGAGTGGGCATTCTGATGTAATAATGGGAGCCCTGGTTGTTAATGATGATGAATTAGCGGAAAATCTTGCTTTTATTCAATATGCCAGTGGAGCAGTACCAGGGCCAATGGATAGTTTTCTAGTGCTAAGAGGAATTAAGACCCTTCATTTGCGAATGGATAAACATTGTGAAAATGGTAGGGCAGTTGCAGAATACCTTAAAAATCATCCTAAAGTTGAGAAAGTATATTGGCCGGGATTTGATTCACACCCAAACCATCAAGTTGCCAAGGATCAAATGAAAGGTTTTGGCGGAATGGTATCTTTTCTGGTAAAAGGGGGAAGTAAGGAGGAGGCAATTCGAATATGTGAAAATCTAAAGATATTCTCTTTGGCAGAAAGTCTAGGGGGAGTTGAGTCTATGGTAAACCACCCAGCAATAATGACTCATGCCAGTGTTTCATATGAAGATAGACAAAAGACAGGGATTTTAGATTCTATGATTAGGCTAAGTGTGGGCATCGAAGATATTGAAGATATTCTGGATGATCTTGCACAGGCTTTGGGATAACTGCACGAAAAAGACACGCAAAACTCCTCTTTAATCTATCATTTCTCAATTATAGGAGAGTGTTGATCTTCTGGCAGAGGGGATTTGTAGGCTTTTCCATTGGTTTGCTTTTTGAAATATTCTTTAGCTTCTCTTAATAGTTTACTGTCAGTAAGCAAATCATATCCGGTAAGGGCAATTACTTTGGAGGCCAGAGTTGCCCCCTTTACCGCCGTTTTGGTTCCATGGCTTGCAGCAGTTGCCCAACTGTGCCAAGGAACACCAAAGGGGGCTGTGGTAACTGAGAAACCAGCTTCGGGGATGATATGGCTAACTTCCGCAACGTCCGTTGACCCACTGCCCATAGAAGGTGCATCCTCGTTTAATGTAACTATTTTACCATCAAATCCCTTTTCCTCTTTGCCTGCTGATTTTTGTAATTCTTTACCCCAAACTTGATCCTCTAGCGTATAGGTCACCGGTCCGCTTAATTCCAGGTTTTTTTGAATTGCCTCCATTAGTGGCTGATTTAATAAGGTTCTGTGAACTCCTGTATTAAGATAGATTTTATGAGTAGTTTGAGTCGCCATTGCAGCAGCTTCTGCAATTTTTAAAACTCTGTTGTAATATGAGTCAACATTTTCACGGTTTACACCCCTAACATAATACCATACTTTTGCATAATCAGGAACAACATTAGGGGCTTCCCCACCACTGGTAATCACGTAATGGATCCTGGCTGTCGGCCTTATATGTTCACGCATGAGGTTTACGCCAAAGTTCATCATTTCCACGGCGTCCAAAGCACTACGTCCATTCCACGGGTCAGCAGCGCCATGTGCTGATTGACCAAAGAATTCTACCGTGAAATTGTTCATGGCAAGGCTTGAGGTTTTACTAACTTCAGTTGTAGTACCAGGATGCCAGTCAAGTGCTGCATCCAAATCATTAAAAACCCCCGCTTTGGCCATATATACCTTACCTACAACAGTTTCCTCAGCAGGTGTGCCATACAAACGGATTGTGCCTTTGATGTTATTTTTCTCCATTATCCTTTTTAAGGCTATTGTACCGTTAACACTTCCGGAACCAAAAAGATTATGACCACATCCATGACCATGTGGGACACCATCTTCACGGGGTTCTTTTCTGGGAATAATTTTATTTCCGATACCAGGAAGGGCATCATATTCTGCCAAAATTCCTATTACCGGGCTCCCATTGCCATATGATGCAATAAATGCCGTAGGCATACCTGCTATGTTTTTCTCGATTGCAAATCCTTCTTTCTCAAGGATATTTATTAAATAAGCCGATGATTTGTCTTCCTTGAGGGCAATTTCTGAAAACTCCCATAATTTCGTGGCAATATCATCTATCTGGGATTGAAGATTTTCAACCTCGCCAATTATTGCTTTTTGGGTTTTGTTTAATTTTTGAGAAATGACATAGTGACTGGAAAATACACTACAAATACCAATTGTTGCAAGTGCTATATATTTCATAACGGGATAAATTTAAAAATTTCACTAAGATGTTAATATACGCAAGAATCGATTAACCGTGATAGTAATCTATGGATTTACTCCTTTCCCAAAACCCCAATCTTTTAACTCAATTTGAATATCAGGATTAAGTGTTATGATGTGATCTAAAAATTCTTTCTCAAAAGCAGGTACAATAATTATAGTACCATCATTGAAATGGATATTAAGTTTCCGAAAAGAGCCTGTAGGGGTTTTTATAGATTTCTTGGATTTCCAAATAGAATGAATAGATTGAATCGATATCTTTTTTCTATAAAAAATACCAATTTGAATTACCAAGAATTCCTTATTTAAATAATATCCAGTCCCAAACCAATGAGAACCAATTGATAACCAAATTAAGAAGCTTATTAGGAAAGCTATCCAATGGCCGGAAGCAACAATGAGTACCAGCATTAGAATTGCTGCTAACAGTAGTGTTATTAAATAATTATACCCTGTCCTAAAGAATTTAGATTTCAGCATCTGTGATTCCTAAAAATAAGCAACACATATTAGCAGGACAAGATTTTATACACCGAATATCAAATATCCTTTTTCTTTAATCAAACAAATTGTTAGTTTAACCCCAATTCTTAACCCTAACTTCTAAATTTTGTAAATCATGAAAAATTATTACTGGATCAGTGTCTTCTTATTGAGTGTTTTCACGTTTGTAATTCACTTTGACAGTTCATCTCAGCGAAGGAGAGCAGCTACTGTTCCAACAATTAATTATGATGATAAACTATACAATGCACTTGAATGGCGATCTATTGGGCCATTTAGGGGAGGCAGATCTGCTGCTGTAACCGGAGTGCCTGGAAATTCCAATCTTTTTTATTTTGGTGCTACTGGTGGAGGGGTATGGAGGACCAAAGACGGAGGGCAAAATTGGGAAAATATTTCTGATGGTTATTTTGGAGGGTCTATTGGTGCTGTTGCGGTAAGTGAATGGGACAATAATGTGATTTATGTTGGTGGTGGTGAAGTTTCAGTAAGAGGAAACGTATCCTATGGCTATGGCATGTGGAAATCAACTGATGCCGGAGAGACCTGGAAACAAATCGGACTTGAGAATTCAAGACATATTCCAAGGATAAGAATCCATCCTAAGGACGATAATCTGGTATATGCGGCTGTATTAGGAGATCTGTTCAAATCATCAGATGAAAGAGGTGTATACCGGAGTAAAGATGGAGGAAAAACCTGGGACAGAATACTATTTGCCAACAGGGATGCGGGAGCCGTGGATTTGGTATTTGATCCCAATAATCCCAGGATAATGTATGCCAGCACTTGGCGCATCAGAAGAACCCCGTACAGTTTGGAAAGTGGAGGCGATGGGTCTGCGTTATGGAAAAGTACAGATGGAGGCGATACATGGACAAACATTACATCTAATAAGGGATTGCCTGAAGGATTGTGGGGCATTTCAGGGGTTACAGTTTCCCCGGTTAATTCTGACAGGGTTTGGGCTATAATTGAAAATGATAAAGGGGGAGTATACAGATCAGATGATGCAGGTAAAACCTGGACCAGGACAAATGAAAGCAGGGCATTAAGGCAAAGGGCATGGTATTATTCAAGGATATATGCCGACACCCAAGATGAAGATAAGGTATATGTGATGAATGTTCGCTACCACCGTTCTAAGGACGGGGGTAAAACCTTTGAGCAATTTAATGCACCTCACGGTGATCATCATGACTTTTGGATAGATCCCGACGACTCTCAAAGAATGATAATTGCTGATGATGGCGGAGGCCAGGTAAGTTTTGATGGAGGGGAAAACTGGTCTACCTATAATAACCAACCTACAGCCCAATTTTACCGGGTAACTACTGATAATAATTTTCCATACAGGATTTATGGCGCTCAACAAGATAATTCCACGGTTAGGATATTGCACAGAAACCCTAATGGCAGGTCAATTGGTGAAAGTGAATGGGAGTCTACAGCAGGCGGTGAAAGTGCCCATATTGCCATCGACCCTCAAGACAATGATATTGTTTATGGAGGTAGTTATGATGGTTTTCTTACCAGGGTAAACCACAATACCGGTGAAGTCCGGGCAATCAATGTTTGGCCTGATAATCCAATGGGACATGGTGCCGAGGGAGCTAAATACCGTTTTCAATGGAATTTTCCAATTTTCTTTTCACCCCATGATCCCAATAAAATTTATACCTCTTCCAATCAACTGCACGTATCTACCAATGAAGGACAGTCCTGGGAGATAATTAGCCCTGACCTTACCAGGAACGACCCGACCAAGCTGGGCTCATCTGGTGGACCAATTACCAAAGACAATACCAGTGTTGAATACTATTCTACAATATTCGCTGCCATCGAATCGCCTTATGAGAAGGATTTGTTATGGACTGGTTCGGATGATGGTTTGGTAAACATTTCCAGGGATGGAGGAAAAACATGGAACAATGTAAGCCCGGCAGGTATGCCGGAGTGGATGATGATCAATAGTATTGATGCAGACCCCTTTGTAAAGGGAGGCGCATATATTGCTGGCACCAGGTATAAACTGGGTGATTATCAACCCTATTTATACAAGACCAAAGATTATGGACAAACCTGGACAAAGATTACCAATGGAATTGATGCTGGTCATTTTACCAGGGTGGTAAGGGCAGATCCAAAACGTCAGGGACTTCTCTACGCTGGCACTGAAACTGCAATGTATATTTCATTTGATGATGGGGCTAGCTGGAAGACATTTCAACTGAACTTGCCTACCGTTCCTATTACAGACCTTACCATCAAAAATGATAATCTAATTGCTGCCACCCAGGGTAGAAGTTTCTGGTTGATCGATGACCTTACCCCATTACATCAGCTTAATGATCAAATTGCTAATTCAGCATCCCACCTCTATAAGCCAATGCCAAGTTACCGCCTTGGCGGCGGCGGTGGATTTGGAGGCCCCCCGAGAAATTCCGGGAAAAATCATCCAGGCGGTGTAATGATCCATTTCTATATGAAAGCTGAGCTTGACTCGGGTGATGTAGCCAAACTTGAGATTATGGAACAAAGTGGCAATGTGATCAAGACCTACTCATCCACAGCTAAAAAGAAAAATGAAAAATTGGAGGCAAAGGCAGGAATGAACAGGTTTGTATGGAACATGAGATATCCTAATGCAGAAGGTTTTGAAGGTTTGATCATGTGGGGAGCCTCCCTAAATGGTCCAAAAGCCTTGCCGGGAACTTACAAGGCAAGATTGTCAATTAATGATCAATCCATGGAAACAGAGTTTGAAATATTAGCTGATCCAAGATCTACTTCCACGGCAGCAGATTTGAAAGCTCAATTCGATTTCTTAATTACTATACGGGACAAGATGACTGAAACAAATGGAGGGGTATCCAAAATTAGGAATACCACAAAGCAGATCAATAGTGTATTGACCAAGATAGAAGATGAGGAGATAAAGAAAACTGCCAAGGAGATCATGAAGCAAATGAAAGTTATAGAAGAGGAGCTCTATCAAACTAAAAACCAAAGTCGACAGGATCCATTGAACTATCCTATCAGGTTAAACAATAAACTTGGTCATTTGAATTCTCTCATGGGCAGGGGTGATTTCCGGCCTACAGATCAGAGCATTGAATTCCAAAAAGAGGTAACAGGGTTGATAGATGAGCAGTTACAAAAATTGAACACCATCATTGACAATGATATTCCCAAGCTCAACAAGATGATAAGGGATTTGGGAATCGATGCCATTAAAATCGATGAAAAGAAAAAAGAGTATTCTTCGTCTTAGGATATATGAATGTTAAAGCCCTCAAAAGAATATTAGAACTTCATTCCCGTGAACCTGCCTCCGTTACACTATGGTAGGCAGGAGCGGGAATCCA
>CBDVAV010000301.1:0-6255 GCA_965372055.1 uncultured bacterium
CTTGCTCAATAATTGGATATGTAAGTTTTTGATCAATATTAAACATTTTTATCTAATATACCCTGATATAGGTTGTCAATAACTGTTCTTATTTGAAAAAAAATGAGTGGAGCTCCGGAATAGGTGAGATTTTAGTTGATTTTATTTGAAAACAATGAAGGTCACTAAAAAGAGGGGGCACTAACGAAATTGCAGAACTTGAAGTTACCCCCTCTATGAATAGAAAAGTAGTCTATGTCCCTTAATAACCAACTACTAGTTATTGAGTCGAAGGTATTATTGGACGAAACAAATGTCAATGACTTTTGTCATAATTTGAGGCCTTGATTTGGTAGGGACAACCTATGAAATAGTAACTCTATCCGAAAATTCCTGTCATATCCAAGAACACAAGTGCTATCACTATCGGGCAAACATACCTGATGAAAAATTTCCAAATCACTGCAAAACTTATATTTCCCATAATAGGCTTGGAAAATAGTGTTGAGCCATCATCAATTTCTGTTTTTACATCTTGAATATTCATTATCCAACCCACGTAAACACTGGTGGCCAAAGCCACAACTACAATGAAAAGGGATCCAAAATAGTAGTCCATTATTCCAAACCAACCATTCGAAGTATGACCACCATCAATTGTGGGAATTGACATGTTGGTGAAAAACTCAGACCCTCCGTAAGATAGTGCGGAGGGAAGGCCCACTATGAAAACTAAAATTGCTGTCACGATAGCGGCTTTTTTCCTGTTCCATTTCTTTTCATCGATTAAATATGATGCGGGAACTTCCAGCATTGAAATTGCAGAAGTTAAAGCTGCCACAGCCAGTAGCAAGAAGAATATAGCCCCTACAATGCTTCCTCCCGGCATTTGTGCAAATACAATTGGAAGCACACTAAATACCAAGGCCGGTCCCTGGTTGGGCTCAATCCCAAAGGCAAAAACTGCGGGGAAAACCATAAGACCACCAAGCAGGGCCACACCTGAATCCATAAAACCCACCCATAACCCTCCACTGATTATATTACTTCCTTTTCGTAGGTATGAACCATAAGTAATCATTATGCCCCAACCAATGCTCATGGAAAAAAAGGCTTGTCCAAGTGCTGCTAAAATTGTACGGCCAGTAATCTTAGAAAAATCTGGAGTGAGGTAGTACTTAATTCCTTCAGAAGCACCTTCCAGGGTAACACTTCTTATTATCACCACGAAAACCATTAGAAACAGCATTGGCATCAATATCTTCGATGCTTTCTCAATCCCACCGGAAACACCTCCAAGAACAATCAATACAGTAATGACTAGAAACACAGCCATTAAGCCAATTACCATCCCCGATTGAGAGGCAAAAACTTCAAATGTGGTAGCGTCACCAAATAATGTTTTAAATATATACCCTACTGTCCAGCCGGCAATTAAAGCATAGTAGCTCAATACAAAAAAACTGACCATTATCGCTAGTGCTGCACCAATGAATACCCAAAATTTGTTTCCCCCTGTATCTTTAAATGCGCCAATAGGATTTTTACCTGTAAAGCGGCCCAATCCCATTTCATTGAACAATAACGGAGCACCAATGAGGACAACACATAATACGTATACAAAAACAAAGGCGCCACCTCCATTTGCTCCTGTTATATAAGGAAACCGCCATATATTGCCCAGCCCCACTGCTGAACCGGCAGCTGCCATAATAAATCCAAAATTCGATCCAAATTGCCCCCGGTCTTCAGAGTTTGAAGTCATTGCCATAGTACTTTTATTTTAATTAATGTTTTAAAAATTTTCGTGAATATGATGAAATGTCTCCATAATTGCAAAATAAGTATTTCTAGTGGCTGGAATATTTATCCATTTGATCCGCCATTACCCTCAATCCTTGCTCAAAAGTATGTGGATGGTAGCGCAATTCATCCTCAGCTTTTTTTATGTTAAAGCCCGTAATTAAAGGTCGTTTTGCAGGTTGGGTAAACTGGGTTGAATCTGTTTTGTTTATCAATCCAGTATCTAGGCTAAAGAATTCCGCGGTTTTTATTGCCATCTGGTACGGGGTAAGAAAATCTTTGCCCGAAATGTTGAAAATCCCTGTGGCTCTTCTTTTTGCAATCAGGAAACAACCCATGGCCAGGTCCTCAGCCAAGGTTGGTGTTCGCCATTGGTCATCAACTACATTGATTTCTTTACCTTGCTCCAGACTTTGCTTTACCCATAATATGATATTAGAACGGCTCATTTCAGGAGTAAGTCCATAAACCAACACGGTTCTGGCAATTGCCCATTCGATATTACTTTCCATGATCAATTTTTCCCCGGCAAGTTTACTTTCCCCATAGTAATTTACCGGATCAGGATCTGCACTTTCATCCAATGGGCCGGTAGATCCATCAAAAATAAAATCGGTGGATAAATGAATTAAGAACGACCCATTTTCCTCACAGGCTTCTATTAGGTTCGCCACCCCAGAAACATTAATTTTCCAACAATTCTCCTTATCGGTTTCGCACTGATCTACGTTTGTCATGGCAGCTGTATTTATCACTACATCTGTATTAACCTCCTTGATCACTTTATTGACAGATTTTTTGTCAGTAATATCCAGTTCCAAATAATCAGCAGTAATAAATGGGTTTTTATTCACTCCTCTGGAGCATGCTATTATTTCCGTATCTTCCTGCTTGGAGAGAAGTAGAGAAAGTTTCTGGCCTAATAAACCGTTGGCTCCGGTAACGAGGACTTTCATATTATTTTATTGTGCCACCAAAATCATAGCCATAGTCTTTGGCTATCTTTTTCTTGTCCATTTCCCGAACCTCAATTTTCATAATTATATCCTCAAGGGGACGATCCTTTGGATTCGTGGGTTGTTCGGCAATTTTATCGATTACATCCAGCCCTGAAATGATTTTCCCGAATACCGTATATTCGCCATCAAGGTGAGGTGCCCCTCCGGTTGTAGTATAAACTTGTAAACGCTCACTGTCAAAAGGTACATCTGCGCTCACATTCAGAGTGGTTTCAAGATCAGGTTTGATTTCCATCAATTTTTGCGTGATTACATCGCTGTTCCGGGAATTGTAAGCATCCATCATGTCAGTTTGTAGTACACTATCTTGTTTAACCTGTAGGTATTGTTGTACATATCCATTCAATCTATTTAGATCTGTAGTCAATTCTCCTTTCGAGTATTTTTTACCTTGCACCACATAAAATTGGCTGCCACTTGATGCTTTTTGTGGGTTTTGTTGGTCTCCTAACCTTGCTGCGGACAAGGCACCTTTTTCATGTATGAAATTATCATTGATTTCAGCAGGTATAGTATATCCAGGACCTCCACTTCCCAAAGACGTTCCTGCTGGGGCATTTTTTGATTGAGGATCCCCTCCCTGAATCATAAACCCTTTCATCACCCTGTGGAAAATCAAACTGTCATAAAATCCTTCTTTGGCCAGTTTGATAAAATTTTCTTTATGCTTGGGTGTTTCATCATAGAGTATGGCATGCATATCCCCATACTTGGTTTTGATGGTCACCAGATAGTCTTTCTCCCCACATGCAAAGAATAATGCAGAAAGCAGGAAAATCAATGATTTGTACTTTAAGATCAATTTCATGTGTATAAATTTTATTTTTAATGGTCACATGGAATTCGCATGAACATTATTCATCCCCAGTTGATGTCTAACTTGATCATGCTCATTTCATATTATGTTGTTTTAAATTAATTGTATTGGCGATTGTAACGGAAAGATCCAAAAATAAGATTTTCGCGTTAGCATTCCTTTCCAAATGATAATAGGCCTTATCAAACTCTCCTGCTAAAAGGGATATCTGATCAATTTTAAGTAGCCTTCCAAAATCTTCAACGAATTTAAGCTCATTGTTTGTTACCCGCATTATTCCTTGATGCTGATGTTCGACCACCAGGGACTCCCTTAACATGATTAAACTATACCGTAAGATTTGTTTTTGTTCTGTTTTTGATTTCCTTGAAAATTCTTCAGACCAGTTGACCAGTTCACCAAATGACTTTTTGAAACACAACCTCATCCAATCTGAAAAAAATTGATGATGGTTGTTTTCGTAATCCTGAGCTAGTTTTCGTGCTGTGTTAAGATTGCCGTCACACATTATTGCCACTTGTCTTCCCTTGTCTTTATCAATACTAAATTCCTTGTTCAATTGGGAGATTATTTCCTCATCATTGAATGACCTGATCTTAACAATCTGAACCCTTGATAATATAGTTGAAAGCAGATGGCTTTCTTGTTGGCTCACAAAAATAAAGACAGTTTGTCCCGAAGGCTCTTCGAGTATTTTCAAAAGACTGTTGGCCGCTGATACATTCATAAGTTCCGGAAGCCATATGATCATGATCTTAAAATCCGCTTCAAAGGGTTTTAGGGATAATGCACTAATTATTTCCCTGCTTTCTTGACGGTAAATCTGAGCTTGTTTATTTTCCCCGCCGAAAAAACCAATCCAATCCTCTAAATCCGCATATGGGTCTCTTTTCAGAAAAGCCCTCCATTCATTAAGAAAGTTTTTACTGACAACATCAGTTCCGGTGAAATTTTTTGTACCACAAACGGGAAAAACAAAATGTACATCTGGGTGAACATATTTCTCCATTTTATGACAAGTGTTGCACTCTCCACACGATTGGTCACCTTGATCCCTATTCTCACATATGAGATAGCTGGCATATGCCAGTGCCATAGGCAAGGAAGCACCACCCGGATTTCCGGAAAATAACAGGGCATGTGCCACCTGGTTCTTCCGAATGGAATTTGACAATCTTTCTTTGGTATTTTGTAAACCCGGTATGGATGAAAATAACATTACTTAGTTACCACAATATCTTCTTAAATAATTTAAACCTATTATTTTTCCGAGTTCTACAGCTCTATAAAAATCATCGCAAGCCTGACCAGACCTGTCCATCTGAATGAATGCTGAACCTCGAATTAAATAAAGGTCCTGCAATTTATCATTGATTTTTGCTATTTCAGGAAATCTTTTTTCATTTCTGAGTTTTCCAACTAAAATCCTGATGGATTTCGTGTAATCTTCGACCGCATGACCGGTCCTACCGGCATTGTAATTTGCATGCCCCCTATTTGTGACATATTCTTCTTCAGTAGGATTAAGCCTGATTGCCTTGGTAAGATCACTGGCAGCATTTGCATATTGCTCCATCAATAACTTCATTAGGCCTCTGTTGCCATAATATACCGGATTAGTCGGATCGAGCCGTATTGCCCAGTCCAAATCCTTAATAGCCTCAATAGGTTGATCGATCTCAAATCGATAATCGGCCCGTGTCATGTAATAGTCAGAGGCTTGGGGATTCAGTGAAATCGCCTTGGCCATATCATTGATTGCTTTCTGATATTCAGGTTTACCAGTATAACGATCGGGCGTCCTTGCCCTGAAATATGCCCTTCTATTATAAAACTCAGGGTTTTCCCTATCATATAAAATAGCTTCATTGATCGCGTTGATAGAATAAGTTCTGTGATCTCCCAGTTCATGATATAATAATGCCTGATGATAGCTGGCTGCTGAATTATCAGGCTCAATCTCTGTTACTTTTATATATTCTTCCAATGCCCCCCTTAAGTCATCACTTTTTTGCTTTATTTGGGCCCTAAGAAAATATGCTTTAGCATGTCGGTTATCGAAGTATATAGCACTATCTAGATCAACCATTGATGCCAGACTATCACCATCGGCAAGTTTAGCAATTGCTGATTGATAGAAATCCTGACCCTTTTCAACCTGTGAGAAAGTATGAAACGAGATAAAATTTATAAATAATACAGCCACCCACTTTGACATTTATTAAAGGTTTAATTCTCTATAATTCTAACCTACCATGTTAGCGGAAAGACAAAATCTAACTAATTTTCCCAATATTAAGAAAACTCTTTCTGAATTCTGATCCAAAATGCAGCTATATATATTTAAGGGTCAACTAATATTTTAGTGGAAATGATTTCCAAAATATCCATTAAACAAATCACAAATAAATCACAAAATACAATTCTCCCCTTTGGGGAAAATACTATTTTGTCAATAGTCATGTTTTATTACAAATGTTTTTTGACGACTGATCATTGGATATTATTTGTTATTTGCATTTTGATAATTGTTGGCAAACATTGGTGCTAGCAAAGTATAGTTCCATGAACATTTTATATATTGTAAACTATGATAATGACTCAGTGTTCAGATGCAAGAAATAAGTAGGTTTTATG
>CBDVAV010000302.1:0-6247 GCA_965372055.1 uncultured bacterium
AGTCCATCCCTCATTAAAAAGTTGTTGATTGTATTTGCCTTGGGAGCGTTTCAGGGATTTCTAGGTTGGTACATGGTGAAGAGTGGATTGGTTAAGGATCCCAATGTAAGTCACTACCGTTTAGCTAGTCATCTTATTGCAGCTTTTGTGTTGTACGGTTATATATTCCTGCTCATGCTTGAATTATTAATCCCAACATCAGGCACACCAATGCCTGCCGTTAAACCGTTGAAAAAAATTTCAGTTTTATTATTACTCATAACATTCGTGCAATTTATTTATGGGGCTTTCGTCTCTGGGCTTAAGGCTGGTGCAGTATATAATACGTTTCCAAAAATGGGCAATCAATGGATTGCCGATTCTATCGTATTCGCCTATCGCAAAGATGGATTAATTAGTTTAGTGGAGAACCTGGCCAGTGTACAGTTCATTCATCGTTACCTGGCAGTATTTATAGTCATCCTGGTATTGATCATTTGGAGAAAATCACGGAACATTTCCTCAATTCATTTAAAACTTGGGGCCAATCTTTTGCTGTTAATGGTAATTGCGCAATTTTTATTAGGGGTGATGACTTTATTACTGGCTGTCCCTGTCACTTTGGGTGTTTTACATCAGTTTGGAGCATTGGTGTTTTTCAGCGCAATTATTTATTACTGGCACAATGTGAAATCACTAAATAATAAATATTTGGGAGGTTTGGAGCAGATCAAAGGGTAACTTTTTCCTCCGATGAGATTTCAAGCATTCTTTTAATAGGAACTTCGGCTTTAAGCCTTATTTGTTCAGGCACCAATACTTCGGGATGCCCATTTTCCATACAATAATAAAGTTTCTCCAGGGTGTTAAGTTTCATATAGGCACATTCGCTACAAGAGCAACTGTTATCATCGAAAACTGGAGCGGGGATCAGCTTCGAATCCGGTACATCCTTCAACATCTGGTGCAGGAGTCCGGCTTCGGTGGCTACTATGAACTCCACGTGAGTATTCATTTTAACATAATTGAGCATACCTGCAGTAGAACCAACATAACAAGCCGTTTGTAAAATATGATCTTCGGCCTCGGGATGGGCAATAATTCTTGCATCTGGGTTCTCCTTGTGCAAAGCCAACAATTTCTCCATTGAAAAAGCTTCATGTACCACACACGATCCTTCCCACAAAACCAGGTTCCTTCCGGTTATTGAGGCAACATATTTACCCAGGTTTTTATCGGGGGCAAAAATAATCGGCTGGTCTTTGGGAAATGATTCCACAATTTTCACTGCATTTGACGATGTACAGATAACATCACTGATTGCCTTGACTCCAGCTGAACAATTGATATAGGTTATTACTTTATGATCGGGATATTGGGAAATAAATTCCTCAAATTGGTCTGCAGGGCATGCATCTGAAAGGGAGCATCCTGCATCCAGGTCAGGAATCACAACCTTCTTATCCGGGTTGAGGATTTTCGCGGTTTCCGCCATAAAATGAACACCTGCAAAAACAATCATTGAAGCATCTGTATTGGCTGCTTTTTGTGAAAGCCCTAAACTATCGCCTACGTAATCGGCTAGATCCTGTATTTCCGGAATTTGATAATAGTGGGCTAGAATTATGGCATTTTTATCTCTCTTGAGCTTCTTAATGCCAACAATAAGTTCCTCATCACTCAAAACATCAACTGCCCCATTTAACTTCATAGGTAAAATTTTTACTATAAACTATAAAGCCAAAAACACCACTTGTTATTAATCAATCCTGTGAAGATTGAACAATGCACAAAGTTACAAAATATCATTAAGAAAAGGATAAACTTTACACCTTGCTTATCATTTGAACTTGGTTTGTAATAATGTTCAAGTTATCATTCCAAATGATTTTTTATATATTGCTACGAGAGGTCAAAAAGTTTTTTAATGTAATTATATTCATTCAATGTTTGAACTTAACCACAAGTTGAAATTTTCATTTTTAGCTTTATTAACTAATTCTTTTAACGAAATTTTTTCTACAAAATATCTGAATATGTAACCATAATTTACATAACTCCCTCTATCTGGATTATTCATAATATCTCTGATTTCCTCCTTTTCAAGATTTACTTCCATTTCAGAAAACTGGTTGGCAACATAGATCGCAAATCCTTCATAAAACCAAACCGGACCCATTGCATCCTCATTTCCATTGAGTATTCTAATGTGAAGAGCATGAGCAATTTCATGAGTCAATAATTTTTCATAACTATTGCTTTCAATTCCTTCGGGGTAAACTTCTGCATATATCCCTGGACTCACAACCAGTAGTATTCTCTTTTCAAATGCAGCGCAATAAGTTTCCGGCAATACCATAGTTGTATCTGCTTCGGCAAGAGCTAATAATCTTTTATCAAAGTTCTTTTTTATATCAAAAATCATAACACTGTCCATAAATGATTCAATTGTTAAATCTTGCCACCCATTTTTTTCAGCGAATGAATTAATATTATCCAGGGCTTTTCTAGCATAAATTTCAAACTCAGGTTTTCTGTCTTCCAGCGATTTTGATAAAGAAATTGAAATGGTTTCGGATTGGTTCTCCGCCACTTCAGTTTTATACTTTTCAGTTTTTTCACATGAAAAAACAGTGAATAATATGAGTCCTGAAATTAATATAGCTTTCATTTCAATAGTTTTGTTAATTTGTCATTTTAGAATGATTTGCAGAAACGGGAAATCACTTTTATAAACCTAGCAAATTTAGGCATTATGATAACAGTAATCAAATGAGAATAAATTATAATATACAATGAATCAGATAATGAAAATAATTCATCTAGCTTACTATCAATTACAATTTTGCCGAAATAATCGGGTCTACCAGAGATGGTGAACCAAATCCTTAATACCCTCTTCATATATTTGTTGGATATGCTCTGCCAATTCCTCATTGATGTCGGGGATATCCATAGCTTGTAGATTTGATAATATTTGCTCTATAGTGGATGCGCCAGGGATGATACAACTCACTTCTTTACTCCTCAAAATCCATTTGAGCGCTATTGGAGCCAAATTGTCATATTCGGGAAACAATGCTTTGAGTTTCTGAACTGCCTCCAAACCCTTTTCAAAGTGGATCCCAGCGAAGGTTTCACCCTTGTCAAACCATTTGCCATCCCGATTGCCAAAGCGATGATCACCTGCACCAAAGGTTGTATTAACCGTATATTTGCCAGACAACAAACCACTGGCCAGCGGAACCCTGACAATGATACCCACCTTTTTTTCGGCAGCACGCTGGAAGAAATATTCATGTGGTCTTTGACGAAAAACATTATAAATGATCTGGACAGTGGTTACATTTTCATACTCAATCGCTTTCAATGCTTGTTCTACTTTTTCAACGCTAACCCCGAGGTTTAGTATCTTGCCTTCTTCTTTAAGTTTTTCAAATTCTCCAAATATCTCTGGTCTGTAATAAACCTGGTTTGGGGGGCTGTGTAATTGTATCAGATCGAGACACTCCAACCCCAAACGGGACAATGAGTCATGAACATACTTCCGCAATACTTCTGGCGTGAAACTTTCATTGATTTTGGGTTTGATTTGACTACCGCATTTGGTAGCCACATAAATCTGCTCTTTTGATTCCCTAACAGCTTTACCCACGGCTTTTTCACTTTCACCTGCTTCGTACACATCCGCTGTATCTATAAAATTGATACCTTCATCAATTGCCTTCCTGAGCAGTCGGTTTGCTAAATTGTGATCAAAACCAGAACCCCATTTCCCACCTACCTGCCATGTGCCTAAAGATATTTCAGAGATTTTAAAGCCTGTTTTACCGAGTGTCCTGTAATTCATTTTTATATTTTTTATATACCAAAAATAGGAAAGGATTTCAATATTAAATTTAACCTTAATCAAATTATGGTAAAATTTTAAAATGAGGAATGATGTAGTTGAGTTTTCGACATATGGGTTTTGAAATGATAAGAATGTGATCTGCAATTTGATATTACAAAAATCATGATAGTTGAAGTTTCAGGAATAATTTTTGATGAAGGAAATTCTATGCGTGATCAAAGTTTTGTACCATCAGGGATGAAGTATTGAATTACCTCAAACTCAAAGGAGCAGTGCATCCATCAAGTGTACAAATCATTTTAATAACGTAATTTATATTATTTTTAGATTTGAAATTCCTTAATTTGCAATGTTAAACTCTTGGTTTAAGTTTACTTGAGTATGCATAAAGCACAAACACATCGAATAAAAGAAATCATTGCTCGAGGGGCTACCTGGTTTTTAATTATTCTTTTTCTGTCTTCTTCATCTTTTCCTCTTTTGACTGGTTTGTGGGAAAATCAAGAAGTTTATACCCTTTTCGAAAATCAAGGTGAAAATGAAGAACGAAATGAAACCCAGTGCCCTGAGAATGATGAAGGCGAAAATAAAGCAGAAGAGTTTTTATTATATGCAGGTTTTCAAGTTTTCTTATTTCGCAATTTAACTTCCACTTTCAGCAAATCTGGAAATTGGAGATATTGTACTATCAACCCTGATGTACTAACCCCCCCTCCTAAATTTAAGGAATTCACCACTGTATAAGCATTGGCTTCTTTATAAAAGAACAACCAATACTGAAAAACTACTAATTATCCATTTTCTTTAATCCCTTGGTCGGGTTTACCTATTAATATCCTGCCATTTCAAACATTAAAAACAGGTGAAGAATTTCTTAGATTTTCGATATTTCAAAAATGATATTTTAGGCGGTATTACCGCTGGAATTGTGGCACTCCCACTTGCACTGGCCTTTGGAGAGCAATCTGGTTTAGGGGCCGCCGCCGGGCTCTATGGAGCAGCATTCATAGCATTTTTTGCAGCTTTGTTCGGTGGTACACCTACCCAGATCAGTGGGCCGACCGCTCCGATGACAGCCTTCAGTATGGTAGTTGTGGCCGGGCTCTTGCAGGCTTCTGAAGGCCGGCTGGAACAGGCACTCCCCATGATACTTATGGTTTTCCTGCTTGCCGGATTGATCCAGGTATTATTGGGAATATTTAAACTTGGCACTTTTATAAAATATATTCCTTACACCGTGGTTTCAGGTTTCATGACCGGGATCGGGGTTATTATTCTCATTACTCAACTACTGCCCACATTGGGATATAATGCTTCTCAAGACCAAGAAGTTATTGATAGCTTTATTCTCCAAGCAGAAGAACAGACCCTTGACAGGATCCTAAATGAAGAAGCAGATGGTGGGGTTCATCGGGTGGAGGATTTCAAAAATACCATTGAAAGGGCTGAGCAGATTACTGATGCAGATATCGAATCAAATGCGAAACTGTTAGCTGCTAACGATGCCAGAGGTGTTTTCGGGTCACTGAGGTACTTCCCAAGGGCATTATCCCAAATAAATTATACAGAACTTGCCCTGACCCTGCTTACTATTGCAATCATTTATGGCTTCACAAGGATAACCAAAGCTATTCCCAGTACCTTGGTGGCCCTATTGGTAGTGTCGGGGGGTGCATACTTTTTGAATCTGGATTATGTATTGATTCGTGAGATTCCTACTGGGTATCCTGTATTCTATTCTGAAGTCCTCACTGGTTTTGATCTGGGAATCCTAGCCCCTTACCTAGTTTCTGCACTGTTGCTGGCTTTATTAGGTGCTATCGATTCACTGCTGACATCAGTGGTGGCTGATAACCTGACTAAAACTCAGCACAAGCCGAACCGGGAGCTCATTGGACAGGGAATTGGTAATAGTATCGCAGCAATGTTTGGAGGTTTGCCTGGTGCAGGTGCCACCATTCGAACTGTTGTGAACATTCGCGCCGGGGGTAAAACCAAGTTGTCTGGCATGTTTGCTGGGATACTCTTGTTTGCAATCCTGATTCTATTAGGACCTGTCGCCTCTACAATTCCCGCTGCCGTGCTGGCAGGTATTCTTATTACCGTTGGATTTGGTGTGATGGACTACAAGGGGCTGAAAGCTTTTCCAAAGATGGAATTTTCAGAAAAATCCATACTGGTAACGGTATTGTTACTGACTGTTTTCTGGCAGTTGGTATATGCTGTAGCTGTAGGCCTGGTTCTGGCCGCTGTTCTTTTTCTGAAGAGAATGAGCGATGTCTCTGCAGATCAAGTAGTGATCAGAGATCTCAACCATGCCCATGAAGAGGAACCATTGTGGGAGGATGAAATTGAAATTGCTCCGGAGATCAGGAAAAAAGTGATCTTTAAACATCTCAACGGACCCATGTTTTT
>CBDVAV010000303.1:0-6244 GCA_965372055.1 uncultured bacterium
TGGATCATTTCTTAATAGCTAGTATCGAAATACTTTTTATCCCGTAATCCTTGGTAGCTCCTTTGGCACTGTTAGATATGAATTGATAAGGATTGTCTTTAACTTCCACTATCTCCATACCGGCATCCTCAATTAGCTTAAGATACTCCTCCTTTTGCATGGCACCTCCAATACATGCTGCCCATAAAGTGGCATCACAGCTAATATTTTCGGGTAATTTAATGGAAGTTACAATATCCGATATGGCCAGCCTCCCTCCTGGTTTCAACACCCGTGCAACCTCCCGAAATACTTTTTCTTTTTCACTGGAAAGGTTAATTACGCCATTGCTAATAGCAACATCGATACTACCTGATACTATGGGCAGGTTTTCAATATAACTGTTTTGAAAAGTCACTTGTTTAAAATTTCCATTGTCCCTGAGCAACGATGACTTTTCAAGCTGTTCATCGGTCATGTCAATGCCAATTATCTCTCCCATCTTACCTACTATCAGTGCAGCATAAAAGACATCCATTCCAGAGCCACTTCCCAAATCAACTACACATTCTCCTTCTTTTAGCTCTGCCAGGTCAAAATAATACCCCACGCCAGCAAAGGATGCGATGGATTGCGAAGGGATTTGATCCAGCATTTCAGTAGGATACCCCAGCCTTTTTGCAAGGTTTTCTCCCATCTCAAAGTGATATTCAACCTCGGGGTGCAATGCCACTTTGCGGTACATTGATTTCACTTTCGCTTCGAGGTCTTTTTGGTTTACTTCTTTTGATTTTTCCTTTAATGAGTTCATGGTATGTTTGTTTTGCATTTGTTATGTGCTAAATATCCAAGAGTTGTGATGTTTTTTGCCTTTTCCTAAATATGGCTATCTTGAACAATACAAAGCTGGGTTAACGGGATGACAAGTAAATTAAATATTGGTGCAGATACATTAAATTTTGTTTCATTTTTGGGTTTATTTGAAATAATTATGGGATTGTTTTGACCAATTCCTTCTATATTGAGTATTGCAGGGTATAAACAGAATAAATAACTTGATTTCAAAGAAACATGGTTATGATTAGGCTATTTAAAAAGTTTATGGAGTTGGGGCATCACCCCGAAGATACAGAGGATGAAAAATTGCGTAAATCCAGTTTATTCATTATGTCGGCGCCATTTGCCGTGGCAGCATTAATATGGGGATTATTATACTTTCTTAATGGCCTCACTGTTCCGGGACTAATTCCCTTCTCTTATGGGATACTTTCAGTTTTAAGCATTATCCATTTTTCCAAAACCACAAAATATAAGGTTTTTAGAAGTAGTCAATTACTACTGATTCTAATTTTACCTTTTGCGCTCCAGCTAAGTTTAGGTGGATTCATTCCTGGAAGTGCCGTGATTATGTGGGCACTGGTTTCCCCGGCAGGAGCTTTAGTGTTTTACAGTAAAAAGCAAGCTTTAAATTGGTTCCTTGCTTATGTAATGCTGGTGATTATTGCCTTTATAATCAATGATAAATTGCCGGAATACTTTAATTGGAATATTGAACAAAGTTTTATCAATGCACTATTTCTTTTGAATATAATCGGAATCTCCAGTATCATTTTTATGATTCAATACTACTTTGTTGGTAAACAAACGGAGCTAAAGGCAGCTATTGAGCAAAATGTCGTTGAATTAAATCATCAATCCAAGAAGCTAAAAGAGTTGGATGAAATGAAATCCAGGTTCTTTGCAAATATCTCGCATGAATTCAGGACGCCATTGACATTGATCCTTGGTTTACTTAATAAACAAATATCGAATTCTGAAGACCCTCCTAATGTGCAGGACAATGATACCATGAAACGCAATGCACAACGTCTGCTACAACTCATTAATCAACTGTTGGACTTATCTAAACTTGAATCAGGTGAAGTTCAACTTGAGGTTTCAAAATTCGACATATCCTATTTCACAAAAAAAACAATCATACTATTTGAATCTTTGGCTTATGATAAAAACATCAGCTTAATGTTTAATGGTCATACTATTGCAGAAGATCATCGTAATGAAAAAATAGAGATATACTTCGATCAAGAAAAACTACAAAAGGTATTAACAAACCTGGTTTCGAATGCCATAAAGTTTACTCCTGTGGATGGGGTTATTGAGTTTGATTTAGAAACTAACGCTGAAGGGGTAAAAATCAGCATTTCCAATTCAGGGGAAGGCATACCTGAGGACAATTTACCCCATGTGTTTGATAGGTTTTATCAAGTTAATACTTCTGATACGCGACAATATGAAGGTACAGGGATTGGGCTGTCCCTGGTAAAAGAATTGGTTGAACTGCATCATGGAAGTGTTTCCGTGGAAAGCTCTTCTGAGCGCACCATATTTACCGTGACCTTACCTATAAATGAAGATCTTTTCACAAAATACGGGAAAGTTAAATTGCCTCCTGATGAAGCAATCCGTAAGGAAATAATTTACGAGACAGGGATTGTAGTCAATTCTTCCAAAAGCATAAAACTTGAACCAGAAGTGGGATTGGAAGAAAAGGATTCTGATCAACTTGAAATTTTGATCGTTGAAGATAATCTGGACTTAAGGATGTTTATCAAGGACATCCTGGATAAGAATTACAAGGTAATACAGGCTGCTGATGGCCTTGAAGGGCTTGAAAAGGCAGAAACTTCTATTCCTGACCTAATTGTTAGTGATGTAATGATGCCAAAAATGGATGGCTATGAACTTTGCAAACAATTAAAAACCAATAAAAAGACCAACCATATTCCGGTAATTTTAATAACCGCCAAAGCATCCCAAGAGAACAAATTAGAGGGACTGGAAATTGGTGCTGACGATTATTTAATAAAACCTTTTGATGAAAAGGAATTGATCATTAGAATAAAAAACCTCATTTCCATTCGTGAACAATTGCAAATGAAATATCAGCAGGAAGTGTGGCTAAAGCCTAAAGAGGTGAAGATTTCCTCGGTTCATCAAAAATTCTTGGAAAGCATTAAGGAAGTAATTGAAAAAAACATCGACAACCATCAATTTGGTGTTGAAGACCTGGGTGATGAAATTGCAATGAGCCGTACACAATTATACCGGAAGCTAAAAGCATTAACTGACCAACCAGCCACTACATTCATTAGAAATTATCGATTGCACAGAGCTGCCGAACTGCTAAAGAAGGAGGCCAACAACGTTACTGAAATTGCATATCAGGTCGGTTTTAGTAGCCAGACTTATTTCAGCACCTGCTTTCTGGAATTATTTGGTTGCGCACCGTCTGAATACGCTTCAAGGGAAAGTTAACTTGACTGCTACAATTCCTTGCCATACAGGTCTATTTATAACATCTTTGCTGTAGTTATCAGAAACCAATACTGCTCAATATCATCAATTCTTAATTCTTTACCCTTATACCGTCTCCAAATACACCCAATACGTAGGGCTGGAATGTTTTCCCTAATTCTTGTTCCAGATCAGCAGCATTAAATCCTTGCAAAACAAAATCATAAACAAAAGCTACTTTTGATGTCAACTCCGTGCATTCTATGGGAAAATAATTCCCTTCTCCCCTGGCAGCACTGGCTGGGTAATCGTTTGGAAGTTGATCTTTATCGCTTTCGTAAATATCGCAAGCTGTTTGTCTTCCATTAAATCCATAAGCATACACGCAGATATTGTCTATAAAACAAGGATTGTCCCTTTCGCTGGAGCCGTCTGAAGTATAATTTACCTGCTCAAAATTATAATAAACATTGCCGTATTTCTCTGTCTCAATTCCTAACTGAACTTTTGTTACTTTATTTCCCAATAATGCAAACCTTATGATAGTACTGTTATTGTTACTTTCCAGTATTCTGATGTCTACATCTTCAGGATTTCCTTGATCCAAACGATTGAAATGAGCATTGCGATTTACATCGAACATCCGGGAAACCTTTATATTTTTATGAGGATTTTGACGAACACAGCTTAAGTGTAAATGCCTTAAATTAGCTTCACAAGTCCCCATTGTCCCAATTGGAGCTCCTTTTTCAATTCTTCCATCGATCTCAAGGTCAGTGTCAAATTCATCAAGGTGCCTGTAAACAAATTCTACATTTTCGCCCATGCCCAGATTTGCAAAACCTTGATCACAAATCACATATACACTGCACTTATTTGCTGGATCAATATTATCTATTACTCCATCGCACATTGAAAATACTGTAGTTGGGTTGCCATCGTCATAATTTTCTCCATTGAAGCTAAGGCAGTGTTCAATATCCATTCCCAAGTGCAGGTCGTATCTATTCGAAAGTATTCTTGATCCAAAATCGTCCCGCACATAGTTATTGCAATCTCCAGGATTATAGCTATTAATATCCAATAAACCTGATTTAACCGGATCGCTCCAATTGTAGTTGTATTCAGGTTCTATGTCGGTCATATTTGGGTCAAAATAGGCTTCTGTGCTTAACACGACAGGAAATTCACCTGAAAAAATAATGGGCTCATCATCTTTGCAAGACGAAAAGAGCATTGCAATCACAATTGTTTTGACTAATATTTTGTTCATAACAGCAAAGTACTTGATAATTCAAATAGCTGGCAATAGCGATTTATAGGGATTTTTATGGAAGAACGGACTCGATAAGTCTTGCCATATTTCACCACCTTGAAATGGTTGCGTTTATTATGCCTGCATTGCTGAAGTTGTTACCACTCTTACTGCCTCTCCTAAAAGACTGTATTAATGATAATTGCAGTCTTATACTTTTAACCTTTCACAAACTCCGTCCTTTAGGGCGGGGCAAAAGGTCGTACACACCATGGGGCTTTAGCCCTTACTCTTTGCAACTCAGTATAGTATGGGGGCTAAAGCCCAGCCTACATTGGTATTCGGTTCACCACCTTGAAAGGTGGTGTTTTTGATAATGCAGCTTTGTAAGCTACAGAGCGGGAAAACAATACCCTCCATAAGGCCAAATTTTGATTATTGAGAGGCAATGTCTTTTCTATTAACCCCAAGCTCTTAGTCCGTAAAAAAATTTAGATATGTTCTACACTATAATTATATAAAAAATGAACAATTAACAATTATTCGCTTTTCTTCCTGCCTCTCCACCATGTTGCTAAAGATGACCCTGAAACATTCATTAAAGGTCCGAAAACTGCAGGAGCAAGGCCCATGGTAGCTACTCTTCCCATCTCCAGGGCTATCCCTGATGCCAACCCGGAGTTTTGCATACCCACTTCAAAAGCAATAGTCCTGCTGGATATTTCATCTAGTCCAACCAACCTGCTTCCCCAATATCCAAGGAAATAACCAACAGCATTGTGTAATAAGACCACTATCACCAGTGTTAAGCCAATTGATAGCAGAGAATCCCTTCCCGCCGCGGTGATAATCGTAATTATAACTGCAATTCCACCCATTGATACCATAGGCATGGCCTTATCAAGCCATTTGAATCTTCCATGAGCAAACTTATTGAAGATCAAGCCAGCAATAATTGGGAGGATTACAATTTTCATAATACTCAATAGCATTGCCCAGAAATCAATAGGAACCAGTTCATCTGCTAAGAATTTCATTAAGAGAGGCGTCATCAGGGGTGCCAATAAAGTGGCCACAGCGGTGAGTGTCAAAGAAAGCGCAAGGTTAGCCCCTGAAATATAGGCCATCACGTTTGAAGCAAGCCCACTGGGAGCGCAACCCACCAAGATAATCCCGGCAGCTATTTCAGGGGGGAATCCTGAAATGGTGGCCAAGCCCAGGCCAACAAACGGCATGATGGTAAATTGACAAACAATCCCAACCAATACACCTTTGGGCATTTTAACCACGCCGGCAAAATCATTCAAACTCATGGCGGTGCCCATACCGAACATAATGAGCATTAACAAAGGAACTATTAGATTTTGTAGTTTAAATCCACCAAGTTCGCTAAAGAAGTTTGGGTAAAACAATGAAGCTGTAACTGCTGCAAAAATCAATATGGTAAAGGATAATCCCTTTAATGACTGAACACTTCTTAAACCGACAGCAAGGGCAAGAAAAAAAACGATCACTAGTGGGCCGGAATTATAGACATAACCTAAATACCACAGCAACAAAGTGCCAAAAGCCGACAAAAGACTGATGCTTAAAAGGATTTTACTGTATGTTTTCATATCGAATTGCAATTGTCTAAATTAAGGAATTTACAATCAGTCTCAGATGAAAGTCTTGAATGTGGGAAATTAGAAAAATGTACCATAACTTATTTTTTTC
>CBDVAV010000304.1:0-6237 GCA_965372055.1 uncultured bacterium
AACATCAATTGAAGCTTAAAAGTAATTAATTCAAATGCTGTTTCCAATTGTAAAAAAATATTGAAGTAAAAAAATTGGGGATATGGAGACAAAATTTATTTTTGTCCGTTGATTAATCTTAATAGCTTTGGATTGGGAATTTTTTGTTCAAATTTCTCATTAATACTTATATTACTAAAATTTTGTCGGGAGACCTGATGTCAAGTAGAATTGGAATTACAGTTTTTATGATTTTTTGCCTGATCAATCTTGGATTTGGGCAAAAGGTGAAGTATAAAGACCTATTTGTCCTTTTGAATTCCAAAAATTACGACCAGGCCAAACCATTTCTCAATATTTTCCTGGCTAATCCGAAAAATGCTGATCATCCCAATGGGAATTACCAAATGGGTTTGATATTTCAGGATAAAATAGAGCAAACTGATGTATTGGATGAAACTGTGCTATATAAAGCAAATGCAGATTCAGCATTATTTTATTATAATAAATCCCTTGCCCTGATAACAGAAAAAGAGCTTAAAAAAAATGATGAGTATTATCAGGCATTTAACAGGCGTGATCTAAGGACGGGAAAGTTTGGGATTAAAATATCTGATGTTCATCTTGATCTTGAAAACAGAATTAAGGACATTGAAAGCGCAAGACAAAATGTGTCCAGTTTAAAAGAATTCTATCTTGCCTTTACTGGTTCTTATATTAATGCAGATAGCTTATTTGTCGCCCTAAAAGATAAATTTAGCACCAACAACAATCTTTTGTGGAAGTCAGGGGAAGATGATCAGTCTGTGGTTGATCAGATAATTGCAGCATTTGACGAAACCAGGTCTGGATATAATAGTTACAGGAGAACCTTGGACAAAATTAAAAATTCCGGCTATGACCAACAGATCAGGATGAAAGAAGTTGAAGACCTTAACAGGACTGATAATTCTAAAATTAATTTCAAAGAGCAGGACATTCTCATTTATGATTATAAGAGTTGGGGAAGCGGTATAAAAAACGACCTTATAAATACCATCAATCCACTAAGGGAAAAGTTGATAAGCCATGATAAAGCACTTGAGGAATTAAGAATTAAAGTTAACCAGGAAGTAGTGGAGGTTTGGGAGGAATTAGGTGCTTTAAAAAATAATGCTATTAGCAATGAATTGATGGCCTTTGATCCAGATCCATTACCTGTAAGTATTTTCAATTATAAAACTGAAGAGATCAATTACCTATCCGGTGGGCATCGGTACAAATTGGATGGTTCACTGGACTCCCTTGACGTTAATTTCCAAATACGTCTAAGTAATCAATTAATAGAAGACCACCGAAGGTTTGAATTCCTGTCGAAAGCCTTGTTATCCAAGAATGTGGTTGAGGCGGCAGAAAAATACAGGCATTTTATCAATAATAATTATGGAAGTGTGGGGGAGTTGGAAAGGTTTATTTCAGGAAGGATATTGTTTGTACAAAACCAAAAGGACTCACTGCAAAAGCGACTGAGTTACTGGGAAGATAGAAATAGATGGGCGTTATCTGACACCGATTCAATTCCCTTGGTGATAGACCCTGATTATATAGTTGAGCCGTCCAGGGTAAATTATTTGCCATATTGGACAGGGGACAGTCTTACGCATGACTTTGTATACTCCAGCGGACTTATGGTCTCGGGAGATACTTTGAAAGGTTATAATCTAGGTGCGAATGCACGGAGAAATGTCAGTTTTTTTAACTTGGTGGATATGGGTCTATTGGATAGTTTGCAAGACCATAACCAGGTCGCTTCATATTCAGATAAATCTGAGGATTATTTTATCACTTTGTATTACAATCAAAATAAGGTGGACACTGTCTACAAGTCTTTATTGGTAAAAGTATCTATAGAAGGACAAACGAGATGGATTAAGGGTTTTGACCTTCCCCAGACTCCGTATAATATGGATTTAGATAAACAGACTGGGGATATTATCATCTTTTATGGATTGGAGAGTGCTGAATCAGAAAACGGCACAGATGATGACCAAATGATAATTATTGATGCGTCTGGCAACATCAAGGAAGAGGATCAATGAAAACCTTCAACGGAGTTAGAAATCATTAGCTGGGGCATGTTTTCTATTTGCTTCCTTTACTTCCCCATCATTCATCACTGCTTTAATCTGATTATAGCTGAAATCATCACCTAGTTTTGCTTTCACTGCCCCGGGGCTTACCTCTTCGAGCGAATCTATTACTGCATTGATTTTTGATATTTTCTCTTCACTGACAAGATCAGTCAATTTAAATTCTGTGCCGACAAAACTCATCACTGTCAAACGAAGAGCCAAAATTGTTATCTTTGTTTTAAATTCAAATTGATTAATGATTAATATTGACAAACAAATAGTGTATTGGATAACAGGAGCCTTTGATGATTTGGAAACTGCAAAGATACTGATTGAAAAAAATCGATTATTGCATGGGTTATTTTTTTGTCATCGAAAAAGTAATCAAAGCTCATATTGTGAAACAGGCTCAAGAAATAGCACCTCGCTCTCATAACCTTATATTTTTATCAGAAAAAGCCAAATTAGAATTTAATAATGATGATGATATATTACTTGGAATATTGATGAAATATCAACTTCAAGGTAGATATCCTGATTATAATCCAAGTATTCCTGATAAATCCAAAGTGGATGGCTATTTAATCAAAACTGAAAAACTATTGACATGGCTAAAAGAGAGATTATAGAATTATTGAGAAAGTATATAATTCTTTTAAACGCTGAAGGTATTTCAGTTAATAGAGCTTTTTTATTTGGCAGTTACTCAAATGATACTGAATCTGATTCAAGTGATATAGATGTCATGATTGTATCTGACAAATATGATGAAACTGATGATATTGCTGCTGGTAAAATCTGGAAGTTGACAAGGAAAATCAACACGAAAATTGAGCCATTTTTAATTGGTATTAAAAAATTTAGAGATAATAATTCATCTCCATTGGTGAGTCTGATTAAAGCAAAAGGAATCGAAATTTGAACCTTCTACCTTTGATCAATGAAAACCTTCAAAGGAGTGAGAAATCCTTAGCAGGTGCAAGTTATTTGGAGGATGATTGCAAAGCGGGTCTTTCTGATCCCCTTACTTCATTCCCTTCTCCATCATTCATCACAGCCTTAATCTGAGCGTAGCTAAAATCATCACCTAGTTTTGCTTTCACGGCTCCGGGGCTTACCTCTTCGAGCGAATCTATTACTGCATTGATTTTTGATATTTTCTCTTCACTGACAAGATCAGTCAATTTAAATTCTGTGCCGATAAAACTCATCAAGTGCCCCTCGATGGTTGAAGTGGCGAGACTTCTTTCCTTTGCAATTTCTTCCATGGATTTACCATCTTTAAACATTTGAAGGCTTAGTCGATGGCTTTCACCTTTCACTTTCTTTTTCTTGATTTCTTTTGCTTCTTTATCAACCTTATGCTGCCGCTCCTTTAGCCTTTTGGTCATATCTACAAGCAGGGAAGGAAGCTCTTTGTTGTTGCTTAAACCCTCGGTAAGTAGTTTCATTTCGTCCAATTCAAACAATTTTTGTTTGGCGATACTGACCACCTCGTGCAGTTCTCTCAAGTATTTTTTCACCCCAGATTTTATTTTCATGGCATCATAATGTTCACTCAAAGGCAGGAATACCTCTTTATTCAAGGCATTCTTAAAATAACTGCCTGCTGCTGTTACCCTTTCATTTACCTTTGAATAATCGGTATTTTTTGCCTCTTGCAGCAATCTTAAAAGCTGGGGGTTAAACTTTCCAACAGTTTCATGTTGATTGTTGATTGAGCCTTGCACTTTGGAAATCATGGCTATGGCTTTTTCCTTTTCAGGGATTCGTTTTTCACCCATGTCCTGTAAGAAATTGCTAACTTCCCATTTCAGTTTCTGCCAATCAAATGCTTTGATCAGCATTTCCCTGATAAAAATGATTTGAGATTCAACCAGCTGGTTTATTAAATGATCTTCCCCTTTTTCCCGGTTGCTAAAGGCGATGGCAGATTTGTCACTGCTGATGCAATTATCAGTTATACGCGAATAGAGTACCAAGCCTTCCAATGAAGTGAGACGACTGAGTGCCACATAAACTTGCCCGGCAGCAAACGACTCTCCTGCATCTATTATAGCCTTGTCAAATGTGAGCCCTTGACTTTTGTGTATTGTAATTGCCCATGCAAGCCTAATTGGATATTGTGTAAATGTCCCCTTCACATCCTCGTTAAGCATCCCCGTTTCTTTATCGAGTTTATACTTTTTATTTTCCCAGGTAACTTTTTCTACTCGGATTTCCTCATTTGATTCAGGAAATACAACTGTAATGTCCTCATCTTTAATATGCTTTACTAAGCCAATTTTGCCATTGTAATACCTTGGATTTTCCCTTATGTCATTTCGGACAAACATTACCTGTGCCCCTTCTTTGAGCATTAAGTTAACCTCGGCAGTTACTGTGCTTTCATTAAAATCCCCTTTGATGATAGCTGTAAAACTATGCACAGCCCCAGGGAGCATATTTAGTTGCAGGCTGTTAATATTACTTGCTTTATTGTTGTGCGTGGTAAGCGTAATGTATTCCCCCGTTTTTTCAGGTTTGAATTCAGGCCTGTAATATTGATTTAATAGATCTAAGTCATCCGAGTTAATTTGATCGTTCCGAACCTTATCCAAAATCCGAATAAAATTCCTGTCGCTTTGGCGGTAGATATTTTTTAACTCCAAATAGACAAGAGGGGAGCCTTGTAGTACTTTGGCACTAAAAAATGATGGTGATTCATAGAATGCTTTTAGTACCTGCCATTCGTGGTTTTTCACAACAGGAGGCAATTGAAATAGATCCCCAATAAAAAGCACTTGCACTCCACCGAATGGTATTAAATGCTTTCTCCTGATCGATTTTAAAACGGCATCAATGGCATCCAGCAAATCGGCTCTGAGCATGGATACTTCATCGATAATCAGTAACTCTAACTCCTGAAGCAATTCTCGCTTGGCCCTGCTTAAGCGAAGATTTTTGAGTAAGTTTCTTTTATCAAAAAAGTTACCGTATTCGTTTCCAGACAAGCTTGTTTCCGGATAGAAACTCCCGATGGGCAGTTGGAAAAGTGAGTGTAGGGTAACACCGCCTGCATTCATGGCAGCCACACCTGTTGGTGCGGCTATTACAAGTTTTTTATGACAATTCCCCCTGATATATTTGAGAAATGTGGTTTTGCCCGTACCGGCTTTTCCAGTCAGGTAGATATGCTCATTAGTGGTATTGACATAATTAACTGCTAGTTGAAAGTAGGTGTCGATTTCTAGTGGTTGATTCATTTATTGAAATACATCTTAACGTAAACTAGTATAAAAACCAATGTTAGCCCATGTTTAATAATTAAATCATTCTCCAATCTCTAATCAACCCAAAATGGAGGCCGGGTTGTTGTTGAATTTGGTAAGGACCCACAATTATTGATTACCCTTGTAAGTTGTTTGTTAACTAAAATTTCCCTGGGAATAAATATAGACTTTACTGAAACGTCCGAAGCCATAAAATATCCAAGGACAGGTTCATCAGGATTATCATTACTGATCATGTTGCCACGGATGGTAGCTGGAGGCGGATCAAAGATATCACCATTGATTTCCATTTGCTTTCGCACTAAATCCAAAAACAAAAAAGCTTCCTCACTAATAGAATATTGTTTTATTTTCACGTAGTATTTTTCTTTGAATCTTTTTCCATCATCTTCAATAAATGTAGCCAGGCTGAATAATGAATTCCCATTGCTGAATTGATCCTTCAATGTTCTAATTGTAACATCAATTACCGATTCATTGATCCAACAACCGTCAAATTTATACGTGCCATTACTTCTCCACAGGTAGTAATCCTTTTGCTCTTCATTATCCTGCAATTGACTGTAGACTTCGACCCCGGAAACAAAATCGAAAGGGTCGTTACTGGGAAACTCCTTATACTCCACTATCAGGGAGTCAATTTTTGGGGCTTTGGTGACAAGTTCAGGAGTTGAATAATAGGTTTTTCCTGCAACAATTACTTGCAAGGTATATGAATTGCCTATTTCAGCTCTAAAACCTGCCGGGGTAAGATAATCCCCAAAACCAAATTCGTTCAATACGGTGACTCCTCCTTTTTGATCCCTGATCAAAACTTCTGCATTTAATATTCGTTTTATTAAACCTTCCTTAGCTAAAGGAGATCCATATCTGGC
>CBDVAV010000305.1:0-6218 GCA_965372055.1 uncultured bacterium
TTTTAAGACGTTGAGAGTCACGGCAGATTTCGCTAAATTTAGGTGCTGTTTACAAGGGTAGCGGCCATACGCCCTATCCCTATCGTTACTGACAATAAATGGATACTGAGAAAACATTGAGAAAAGAGTTGTACAGGTTTTTTGGGCTGTCTTTTAGTATCGCATGGTTTTTTTGGATTCCGTTATTATTAGACCATATAGGGATTTTGAATCTTGGGCTCAGTCAATCCTTAATCCCGTTAGGTATTTTTGCTCCGATATTATCTGCTTCAGTGCTAACGCTCAGGAAATCTGGTAAGAAAGGGCTTTCGAAACTCTTCAAAGGATTATTAAAACTCAATGTGAAATGGTACTGGTACTTAGCAGTCTTAGTACCTGCAATAATTACAACCATCACACACTTGATATTTTCAGCTGTTTTTGGTTATAAAGAATTCATTGGACTTGATAAAATTCTTGTCAGTTACTTCTTCCTTTCTGTATTCTTGATTTTAGAAGAGGTGGGTTGGAGAGGTTATGCACTCCCACGACTTCAACAAAAATTTTCCGCATTTAAAGCATCAATATTGTTGGGAGTCATATGGGCCTTTTGGCATTTCCCGTTTTGGACGTTAATTCCAATAGAAGGTGCTCCTGACCCTTTCTACATTTTCTATCTGACCGGTAGCTTGGGTGCTTTGATAATGTCAATAATAATCACATGGGTTTATAATAGCACGAAAGGTAGCTTAGCGCTTTCAGCCTTTTGTCATGCAAGTTTCAATGCAACTATCGGAGCACTAACTTTTGAAAAAAGTTCAGCAATTTATCATAATCTTCTTTTCGTCACACTCGGGATTCTAGCCTCTTTGATAATTATTGCAATTTTTGGTAAATCAAATTTGAGTAAGCTGAATAGAATAAAAATTGAATAAAGTCAGTAACAATATGTAAAATGCATATACTTAAGTGCCTTCTTCCGTTTCAGCGACTAATCGATATTTAAACTGCTGTATACAATTTGAATGCATACGCATTTTACACAAATCGTTCCTCTCACATTTTTACCGTTAAATTAAACGCAGATATTAATAATCTACCCCGTTGGGTATAACACACGGGTATAACATTGGTATAACTTTTTTGAGCACTATTGATCTAGAATGAGCTAACAGGTGGTTGTGGGATTGACCGATAATGTACATTTAGATGCTCAAAAGCACTAAAAAAGCCCCAAATCGGGGCTGCTTCGTGATCCCTCTGGGATTCGAACCCAAGTATCTATTTCTTTGTCAAATGGTAAACCCTCAAATGTAACTACTTTAAATCTTTGAATCTAAAATCCCCATCACTAAGCCTCCATACCCCACCATTTATATATTTTACCCCATCGACCCACCATTTTAATTATTCAACGCAACAAAAAGTACCGCCGACCTACCTTTTTATATACTCAACCGAGCATAAAGTACCACCGACTTACCTTTATATATAAATGACCGAGCAAAAAGTTCCGAGCTATAAGGTTTTTCAGTCACTCCCTTTTTTGTTTCTTGGTCAATATTGGGGCCAAGTCTCGCCCACCCTTTGGCTTGGCTGGAAGAATGCGCCAGCAGAGGGGTCCGGTTTTTTGTTGCAAATCCAATTGGTCAATCTAGAAATATAATAAACATCTTTAAGAACTCCCATAATATTATATTCTAAGCATTACAACTATGGATCAATTATCTGTGTCCAATACTTGAAAGAAATATAAAACTTATCTAAAATGAAAAATAAATACATATCAAATTTTCTTCCAATACTATTGTATATAGTTTTCACAGCATGTACTGAATCAGAAGGTTTATATCCTAAAATTGAATCGCAGTGTGCAGCATCTAATGGGATACCCTCGTTAGGTAAGAAAAACATCCTAGTATATAATACATTTAATCAAAATTTGTCAGACTCAGCTGCTAATATTGATCATTTAATTCTGTGGACAACAGATCAAACTTTTAAAGTTGACAATAATATTATGGATATCAGTTTATTTTATGAATGGATTAATTTTGATGAAACTGATGAGATGCCCCTTGTAAAAGTTATTTTAAATGATGGGCGGATTTTTAATATCAAAAGAGAGGATATTGAAGGCGAATTAAAATTACTGGAAACATTCAGTGGAAGTTTTCTTTATGAATTGGATTTCAACTTTGAATCAAGTTCAATTAAGGTAAGTGATATGGGGGATAAGTATGATTTAAAATGTAATGACATGGTCATTGTTGGTGGTTAATGGCTGATAATTTGTATGGCACTGGATTTAGCACCTCCAACCGATAATTACCAATACGATATTTTCAGTATAGTGCATGACACTTCATTGGAGTGATGACAATAAAGTAAGTTAAGAGAGTTAGAGCATCTCTCCCGCAGTCGCTCGGCTATGCCGAGTGACCAATATTCTCTTTGACAACATGGTAATAAAACATCTATTTTATTCATTTCATTTGTAATAGAATATCCAGTAACTGTCTGATTTTAACCCTGGTATGTTAAATTTGTGTTGGTTTTTCATACATATGACATTTAGTGTTTTATATTCACTTCATTTTTTTTATAACCGTCACTCGGCACAGCCGAGCGACTGTGTTGTAAGTATAACCGACCCACCTTTATATATAATCAACCGAGCAAAAAGTATAGACGACCCACCATTTTACATAAACAACTGAGCATAATGTACAGACGACCCACCATTTTATATAATTGATGGGGTAAAAAGTATGGACGGCCTACCATTTTATATAAACCAAGTTGTATTGGCGTCATTCCCGCTAACTATTTGGCCTGGTATCCTTTCCACTGAAATAGGCTCTGGCGTCATTCCCGCGAACCTGCCTACGTTACACTACTGCAGGCAAGGAGCGGGAATCCAATCCACCCAACCCATAATGGCCAACTTGGTTGAATTAAGGGCCCAAGTCTTGCCGCCCAATGGCTTGGCCTGAAAACTTGGGCCAGCGGGGGTCTAAGGGTGAGCAAGACTTGGGATCAACCATGGGCTTAGCTGTTTTGTAGACCCAACAACCCATCTATTTATATAAATGACCGGGCAAAATGTATAAACCTCTTGCCTTTTTGTATAAATGATGTAGCAAAATACATCGACGACCCATCTTTTTGTATAATTAACGGAGCAAAAAGCCTCGACGTCGTGCCTTTTTATATAATTGATGGGGCAAAAAGTATCGACATCTACCATCGCAGACCCAGCTGTGCCGAGTGACCAATAAATTGCTTATATTTATCTTATAACTTCCATTATTCTCACTTTCTTGTTAATAAATATTCGTCACTCCCAACGAGCGAACGACTGCGGGGGGAGGCAAAAAGTATTGGTTATGAAAAATTCCAAGTCTCACAAACCTTACAGGAAGACTTGAGATAGCGGGGGCAACAAGGGCAAATTCATATTAACTGGTAAACAATTAATGATGGTTAGATGTATTGATTGATGATATAAATCAATTGCTTACTCGAAAATTTTTATCTTGTATTATCTATGTCCCAAATCAAGAAATTAACCGACCCTATTACCACTGCCATGCTATATTCAGAATTAGGTATGGATGATCCCCAGATTGCCCAAGAATTAAAGGAGGATGAGGGGATCGAAGATGAGAGGGATATGGACTTTATCTTTAAAATAAAAAAGATAATAATTGAAGAAGTCATCAAGCATATAGAAAAGATCGATGAAATAGTGGAAAAGGAGAGTGAGGAAGACTTCGAAAACAGAGCAATGGAATATCTAAAGGGGCAAGGGGTTGATCCCGAACTAACCGAGCTGGTCTTTAATAAGGCAGTGCTTTCAATTGGTATTAAGGAAGGAGAAGACGTCATAAGCCAATTGGTGACCGCAGGGGCAAATGAAAAACAGGTAATGGGAAAGCTGAAAGAAATGGAAGTTGATGAAGGCCTTGCCGGAGTAATGTATACTAGGGTGATAGACAGGATGGGCGATGATGTTGTGGTTGAGAAATCCAATATGAAGGGATACATACATCTCATCTACGGGTTTATTATTCTTGTTGGGGCTATTTACGCTGGCTCTGATCTTGATGAAGATATACTCTATTACATTGGGATTCCATGGGGGTTAGGATTTATTATAAGTGGCATTTATAAACTATCTAGATAAGCTTCCCAATCAATTAGGGATGATAAATGGTTTGCCAAACTAAACTTTGTACCATTTTGCAATTTTGGCATTATAATAGTATTAGCAGTAAGTAATTGCAATGTTCTATAAACCTTAATACAACAAACATGAGAAAGTTATTAGATGTAAAAAAGCTTACCTCTTTTATCTTATTGACTTTTTCAATCCTTGGTGCCTATGGTTTCCAGGGAATAAAATTCAGGAACATTTCATTTGAGGAGGCCAAAGACCTGGCTAAAGCACACGACAAATTGATCTTTGTTGATTTCTACGCCGACTGGTGCGGCCCGTGCAGATGGATGGACAACAACGTTTTTGGGAGCAGTAAAATAGGCAAGGGCTACAACTATCATTTCGTATCGGTTAAAGTTGACATTGATAATGACGAACCGGAATTGGTTGAAAGTGTAGGGATCACGGCCATCCCGACATATGGGTTCTTTACCCCTGATGGTGAATTGATATACCAACAGATAGGATCAACAGATATACCTGGGTTCTGGGAGTTGGGCAAGACTATGGCACAACGGAAAAAGCTGCTGGAAAATATTGATAATATCGACCTGGATGATTACGAAAACAAGAATTTGGTGTTTTCACTTATTGAGTATCAAGACAAAGCCAAAGGGGTAAAATTGGCCATAGATTACATTAAAAACCTCGTTCTACGGGATGATGAATTATATATTAATTATATCAACCCTGATGAGTGGGAATTGATAGAGAAGTACTTGGATAATCCTACCGATCCATTGGCAATGATGATAATGGAAAACTGCAAGAAGATACTAGAGGGAGATTTTAACCTGGAACAAGCTGCGGGGTACCTTGAAAAGACGATAGAAAAATTAATGGACTACATGGTTGATAATGGGGATACCACTTATATGGATTACTATAGCAAGGCTAACATGGATTATGTAAATACGTTAAGTGAAGTTGATAATCCACTGGGTTACTACAGTCAATTTAGCCGTCTCAGGTACTCAGTCGAAACGGGGAACAACAATTATTTCATGGATAATGTAGACCAATGGCTGGAAACATACCATGATGGAGGCGGTATGAAAATGCACCTGGCTTTACTTCTACATGAAAATTGTGTCAGTAAACCGTGCCTACAAAAATCTATTGACCTTACAATTGATGCCATAAAAGAAGATGATGTAGAAGACAAAAATTACTTTTTGGCACATCTATATATGGAATCCAACCAGCAGGAAAAAGCCAAGCCAATTGTTATAAATGCATTACAGAGGTTCATAGGTGGTAATTACACTGACAAATTTGTAGAGATAAAACACAAGTTGAATATGTGGTAATTGATAATTCCCACATATAATCACAACGCATCCCCGTGCGGGAGTGCTTTATAAAACGCTATGAACAAGCCCGACTGTACCCGCAGTCGCATTCTATGAGAAAGTCAACATAAAAATTCTATTAATTGGCAATTTGGCTTAAATGGACATTTCAGTTCTGACCCAGGCTATTAATGATATCTTTCCTGTTGTCAATGTACCTTTTCATTTCCTCGATGATTGCTTCTTGTTTTTTGATGATCTTGCTTTGTTCCTCCATATTGGCCTCATTTAGGGATATTGTTTCCATGATTGCCGTATTGTATGGTTCAAAGATTTTGTATTTGAAATAGAGGTATGAAAGTGTCAGGGTAATCCCTGATCCCAAGATGAACCCACTTGATATTGCTAAAGGTAATAACATTTTGAAATAGTTTGCTAAAATGCGAATATACTATCTTTTGTTATTTTAACTAACTAATGTGAGTAAGGTTGTTGCCCTCTATATATTTTACCCAAACTCTGCACTCATTTATATACTCGACCGAGCATAAAGTATAAACGACTCACCTTTATATATAACTGTCTAAGCAAAAAGTATAGGCGACCCACCTTTTTACATAAATGACCGAGCATGAAGTATAGACCACCCATCATTTTACATACTCAACGGAGCAAAAAGTACAGAAGTATAGGGTTTTTCAGTCACTCCTATATTTGTTTACAAT
>CBDVAV010000306.1:0-6208 GCA_965372055.1 uncultured bacterium
AAACCACTTCTTTATATTCAGGATGTATTTCTTTCTTCATTTCAATTTGCAATTACAACACGCTTTTCAAAAGAGGCACAAAGTTAGTTCAATTGTGAATTAATTGCAAAGTTTCATTTGTTTACAGAAACAATGTCATATTAAAAATATATCTGGATTCACCTCTTTTAGTACTAATTGCTTTTAATTTGATAAAATTTGTTTTAATGATCAGGATATTCTTCGGTTTTCACCTTTTGCTACTAAGTTATTTTGTATTGTCCCAAAGCACCAATATTCCACTAAATGCTGATTACTATCACCTTTTGGACCGATATCAAATCAAAAGTGGTAAAATGGGTGTTGGGTATCACAATACTTTTCGGCCATATAAACGGGAAGCTGTTGCCGAATTTTTAAGTGCAATAGATTCAACAGAATATTCAGGGGTAGACCTTTTCAACCTGTCATATTTAAAAAATGACAATTGGGAATGGATTGAAAATGCCGATAACAAAAGCCGGAAAAATCTTTTCAAAAACTTTTATAAAAAGCAGTCGGATTTTTACCATGTCAAAACTAAGGACTTTGATTTACACGTAAATCCCGTGATCCATTTTAGTGCTGGAGGATCGTCCAACGACAGTGTGTCTACCTTTATAAATACCCGGGGAATAGAGATCAGGGGAATGGTAGACAAGAAGATTGGATTTTATTCATACCTGGGTGAAAACCAGGCAAGGTTCCCTGCTTACGTGAGAAATTATGAGAACAATAACAACGTCGTGCCCGGTGAAGGGTTCTGGAAAAATTTTAAGACCGAGGCTTATGATTTTTTTACAGCACGGGGTTATATCAGCTTCGAAGCTACCAAGCATATTAATTTTCAATTCGGCCATGACCGATTTTCTGTAGGAAATGGCTATCGGTCATTGATTTTGTCGGATTTTGCCCCCGCCTATCTTTTTCTCAAGATCAGTACCAATATCTGGAAATTTCAATACACCAACCTTTTTACCCAAATGAAAGCCGATGCTTTTGGAACTGGTGTAGGGTCATTGAGCGGAAGCGGGTTCCCCGATAAATATGTCACCTTTCATCACCTTGGAATCAATATCACAGATAATTTTAATCTTGGAATATTTGAGTCTGTCGCATTTGGCAGGGAAGACTCCATAGGCAATGCCAAATTTAATCTTAACTACCTCAACCCGGTGATTTTTTACAGGGCCATCGAACAACAGGGAGGAAGTACCGATAATGCAATTTTAGGTATGGATTTTCTATGGAATTTAAAAAAGAAATTTTCGTTTTACGGCCAGATTGTGATAGATGAACTAAAGGTCGGGGAAATATTTAGTGGTGTCGGTTGGTGGGGCAATAAGCAAGGGGTACAATTGGGGGCAAAGTATATTGATGTGTTCAATTTACCAAACCTGGATTTGCAAGTAGAGTTCAATTCGGTAAGGCCATATACCTACTCCCACGAAACACTTTTTACCAACTACGCGCATTACAGGCAACCACTCGCCCATCCCATGGGCGCCAACTTTAAGGAATGGGTCGGCATTCTCCGGTATCAACCGTTTAACAGGCTTAATTTTACCGGGAAGATAATTTTCAATCAATCCGGTGCTGATATTTCAAATAGTAATTATGGCCAAAATATCCTGTTGGATGAAGGAACTCATCCCAATGAATTTGGCAATAAAATTGGCCAGGGGATTGAAAACGACCTACTGTTCCTCGACTTTACTGCTTCCTATCATTTGAAGCAGAATTTTTTCATCGATGCCAAACTGATATATAGGCGCAATAAAAGTCCAGAGGCGGTTTTTCAAACCGAAAACACCCATATTGCCATATCAGTGCGGCTTAATATTCCCCAACGCTTACAGGAATTTTAATGGTAAACTACTAACTTTGAGGCCACTTTCATGAAAAGGTATTTCCGAATATTTACTTTCGCCCATAATTTGGGCAAATTTCTCCCCCCCTATGCATTGTTCATGTTATTGGGGGTCTTTTTAAGTGTAGCTAACCTAGCTTTGATCATCCCCTTATTGAATGTGCTGTTCGATCAGGTTGATCCCGAAACCATAAACAGGCTTAGCAGTAAACCTGAATTTTCATTTTCGCTGAATTGGTTCGTGGACACTTTTAACTTTTATTTTATTGATATAATCGGTAGATCGGGCAAACTCCGTGCATTGCTGTTTGTCTGTATAATCCTGGTTTCTTCGGTTTTTCTTGCCAATCTGTTCAGGTATTTAACAGGTGTCATTTCTGTGCTGGTTCGAACTAATATTATCAGAAACCTTAGAACCTCAATCTTCAACAATATCACCAGAATGCATATAGGATACTTTACTGATCAAAGAAAGGGTGATATTATTTCCAGGGTTACCAATGATGTTCAGGAACTCGAAGTATCTATTAACCATGTCACCAAATTCTTGTTTAAAGACCCAGTAACGATTTTGGTTTATTTTTCTGCCTTATTTTTTATTTCTTTTAAACTTACAGTATTTACACTGATACTTTTGCCAATTACCGGTGGTGCCATTGCTGAAATTATCAAAAAATTAAAACGCCAGGCATTGGAAAGTCAAACTTCCCTTGGCAGAATTGTTAATATAATAGATGAAACATTAGGAGGTACCAGAGTGATAAAAGCATTTAATGCTGAAGATTATGTAGAAAGAAAATTTGATAAGGAAGTTACTCACTACAAAAAAGTGAACGATTCCATAGGCTTCAAAAATGAGCTGGCTTCCCCGCTATCTGAATTCATGGGTGTGTTGGTTGTGGCAGGCATTTTATACTTCGGGGGATCTATTATTTTAGATCCCGATTCAGAATATATATCTGCAAGCCAGTTTATTACATTTATCGCCATCTATTCCCAAATACTCCCACCTTTGAAAACATTTTCCAGTAGCATCAGCAATGTACAGAAAGGGGTAGCTTCTGCTAAACGAATATTTGAGATCATCGACAAAAAATCCGAAATTGAAGATCATCCTGATGCCATTGAACTGAAAAGTTTTGAAGAGGCAATTGAATTTAAAAATGTAAACTTCTCGTATGATAAAGAGCATGTACTCAAGAATATCAACCTGAAGATTGAAAAAGGAAAGACCGTAGCCCTGGTTGGTGCTTCCGGTGGCGGGAAGTCAACATTGGCAGACCTTGTTCCCAGGTTTTACGATCCGGATCAAGGTGATGTAAATATTGATGGTAAGCCACTGACCAGCTATACCTTGAATTCATTGCGGGCGCAGATGGGAATTGTGACCCAGGAGTCCATCCTTTTTAATGATACTATTTTTAACAACATCGCCTTTGGGATTGAGGATGCAAGCGAAGAAGACGTAATCAAGGCGGCCAAGATTACCAATGCCCATGATTTTATTATGGAAACCGAGCATGGATATCAAACCAACATTGGTGACCGGGGTTCAAAACTATCCGGTGGGCAACGCCAAAGGCTTTCCATTGCCCGGGCCGTGTTGAAAAACCCTCCCATATTGATACTTGATGAAGCCACTTCATCCTTGGATTCGGAGTCGGAAAAGCTGGTGCAGGAAGCACTCGCCAACCTGATGCAAAACCGTACTTCACTGGTTATTGCCCATAGACTCAGTACCATTAAACATGCAGACGAAATCATAGTGATGACTCAAGGGAAAATATCAGAAAGAGGATCCCACAAGGAGTTGATGGCAAAAAATGGCACTTACCAGAAACTAAGGGATATGCAAAACGCTTGACACTTCTTACATTTGACCAAAATGCAACAAACGCACAACTATAAATATTCTAAAATGAAGTATGTTTGCCCCGTAATTATTTCTTGATGAAAAAAACCAGATTTATTTTCTATATAATTTTTTTCCTCTTCCACCTGGTGATGTTTTCTTTCAGTTTAGTGGTGGAAAACTATAAAAATGATTTTGATTTTCTATTTGGCTTACATGGATATATACCATCTCTGAAATTCATTACATCTATAGGCTTGCTTTTATTTATAGTTGATTTTGCATGGTACAACATAACACTTCGAAACCACCACAAAGAATTGGATTATTTAAAAAGCGAACACAATTCTATCAAAGCAAAGCTTTTCGATATGCAGGAAGCAACCAAAGAAGCCAATGTGATTTCTGAACCTCAACTACCGGAAGGAGAAAACAAAGAAGAACCCTCCAATGAACACTCGTGAAACTATACTCCACGAACTGAAAGAAGCTACCCAGATCCTTGAAAAATTTTTATCGGATGACAGCATCCTGAAGAAAATTGAAAGTGCTGCTGAACTAATTACAGCCTCCATTATAAATGGTGGTAAAGTGATCTCTTGTGGCAATGGTGGATCGCATTGTGATGCCATGCATTTTGCCGAAGAACTCACGGGAAGATATAGGGACAGCCGCGAACCTCTTGCAGCCATAGCTATTTCTGATCCAGGGTATATTTCATGTGTAGCCAATGATTTTGGGTACGAGCAGGTTTTTTCCCGGTTTATCGAAGGGTTGGGCAACCCTGGAGACTGTCTTTTGGCCATCAGTACCAGCGGCAATTCCGAAAATATTATAAAAGCGGCTGAAACAGCCCACGGGAAAAATATCAAGGTGATTGCCCTTACAGGTAACTCGGGAGGTAAGCTTGCCTCAATTGCCGATATAGAAATCCGCGTACCACACCAGGGGTATGCCGACCGCATCCAGGAAATTCATATTAAGATCATTCACATCATTATCAACCTTATTGAACAACAAGTCTAGAATATTTTATTTTGACAATTATTTTTTGGATTTTTATAATTATATAAATAATATATTATAAATCTTGAAAATAATCACTAATGCTTGCTAAAACTTATGGAAGTGCTGTTTATGGTGTTGATGCTCGAAAAATCAGCATTGAGGTTAATGTTATACAGGGCACTAAATTTTACATCAGCGGATTGCCAGACAGTGCAGTTAAAGAAAGTGAACACAGGGTAGAATCTGCCTTGAAATTCCATGGCTATTGGATGCCACGTCAGAAAGTGGTTGTAAACATGGCTCCAGCAGACATTAAAAAGGAAGGCTCGGCCTATGATCTGCCCATCGCTTTGGGGGTCTTAAAATCATCTGATCAGATAGAAGGAGAGAAACTGGAACAATATCTTGTCATGGGAGAACTGGCTCTGGATGGAATGATTCGCCCAATCAAAGGTGCGCTGCCAATTGCCATTCAGGCCAGGAAGGAAAAATTCAAGGGATTCATTCTCCCCATCGAGAACGCGTCGGAAGCAGCCATTGTCAATGACCTGGATGTAATTGGTGTTAACGACCTACAGGAAGCAATAGAGTTTATTGATGGCAAGATAAAGATTGACCCATTGAGGAAAGACACCAGGGATGTCTTTAATACTGACTCAATATTGTATGCCGCGGACTTCAAGGACGTCCAGGGACAGGAGAACATTAAGCGGGCCTTGGAAATTGCTGCATCAGGAGGGCATAATGTGATCATGATCGGCCCACCCGGGTCTGGTAAGACCATGCTGGCCAAGAGGCTGCCTTCCATATTACCTCCACTTACATTAATGGAAGCTCTGGAGACAACCAAAATCCATTCGGTTACGGGAAAAATGGCAGTCAATTCTTCACTTGTAGCCAACCGTCCGTACAGGGCTCCTCATCACACCATCAGCGATGCAGCTTTAGTGGGTGGTGGTGGAATTCCTCAACCGGGTGAGATCTCCCTGGCGCATAATGGAGTGTTGTTTTTGGATGAATTGCCGGAATTCCAACGCAGTGCGCTGGAGGTAATGAGGCAACCTCTGGAAGACAGGAAAGTGACCATTTCCAGGGCAAAAGTCACTTTTGATTTTCCTGCCAACTTTATGCTGGTTGCCAGCATGAACCCATGTCCATGTGGCTATTATAATCACCCAGAGAAAGAATGCGTCTGTGCCCCAGGCGTAGTGCAGCGTTACCTCAACAAAGTGAGTGGCCCTTTGTTGGACCGTATAGACCTGCACGTGGAGGTTACCCCGGTCTCTTTTGACCAGATGACCTCCACTGACCGCACGGAAAACAGCGATGATATCCGTAACAGGGTAATCCTTGCCAGGGAAGTGCAGGCCAAAAGGTTCAGCAAGATCAAAGGGGTGTATTCCAATGCCATGATGCCCTCGCAAATGGTGAAGAAAATATGTGAAATATCAGGGGCAGGG
>CBDVAV010000307.1:0-6208 GCA_965372055.1 uncultured bacterium
CATCCTATCACTGAAGAAGTTACAGATTTCGATTTGATCAAAGAACAAATAAAAGTGGCTACTGGGATTTTAGTATCTGGCAAAAATTATTATCCAAACCTATATGCTATGGAGTGTAGGATCAATGCTGAAGATCCGGGGAATGGCTTCCGGCCTTGTCCGGGCAAGATCACCAGCCTTCATCTGCCTGGTGGCCACGGGGTTAGGGTTGACAGCCACGTTTATGCCGGTTATACCATTCCACCCAACTACGATTCAATGATAGCCAAACTGATTGTAAGTGCCCAAACCAGGGAAGAAGTGATCGTGAGGATGAAACGAGCCTTGGAGGAATTTATCATTGAAGGAGTAAAGACCACCATTCCGTTTCATATTAAGTTGATGGATGATAAGAAGTTCCGTTCAGGTAAATTCTCTACAAATTTCCTGGATGATTTTGACTACTCGGGATTGTAGGATAACTGTTATTTAAATTAGAAATCTCACATATTTTTATTGAACTATTTCTGTGACAATCCCATCTTTACTAATGAACTTAATTATGCCATAATTTGAAGCGAAATATAATTTTATTGGATGATCATCCGGTAGGGTGTTTATGCTTTCAGTATAATCAACCTCAATTACATTTTTATATGTTTGATTATTTAAAATGAAACTATCCATGAAATTAAAAGAGCTTTTTATGTAACCTCCCACAATTCTATCAAAGTAGTGCCTAGTCCGATAATCTCTATTTTTCCATTCTATCTCTATAATAGTTCCTTCAGGTTCCGTCCACATTTTAAAAGCATAATAATAATTATTGATCGCCGATCGATAACTAATTTTAAAAATTTCAGAATGATATATTTGTTCGCACTTTCTAGATTGGTTAGATTGGTCTATCAGTTTATTAAAATGATGTTTGCTAGGTATTAGAAGATGGCTTGGCACTATATGGAATTCATCTAAAAGATCATGATTATCTTTTACCAGGTATGAAAATCGATTAGTGTCGGGTAAGTAAATCCTTTCCTGAGCTTTGAAAGCTGTAGTTATATTAAATTCTTCGCAACAGGACAAAAAAAGTATATTGATCACAAATGCGAAGAAGCAAAACTTAAAAAATAGAATAAGTTTCATTTTTAGATGTCTTCAATTGAATTAATCCGTATTGTTTATTGTACAAAAATGATTTGAAATACAAACTGTTTACAGAGTCAACATTAGACGGAACATAGAATTCTCTGTAAATAACACTATAGTATGTTTTATTATTTACCTCTATCGATTCCAATAATTTTTGTTCATTTGATTCAATAATATTTACAGCAGAATCATACTCTATTAACATATTTTGTCTATTTATTGATAAGTACATTTTACCAGGTGAATTTGTTTTTAGACTAAATGCAAGTTCAATTCTGGGATAATTACTTTTTAGGGAGGTAAATTCATATTCATATGTAGAATAGTCTTCAGGGCATCTATGAGCAGATTTATCACTATCATCATATCCAATTGATCTTTCAACTACCATGAAGTCAAATTCAAATCCTCCCGAGTGTTTGAAACTTATGGTTTCATTTAGTTGGTATGGAATTAATTGCTTCTCTGAATCGACCAGAAGATACAGGGTTTCTTCCATAGGCTCATCTGGGCAACACCCAGCAATAAATATTGCTACCAAAAACATATTAAAAAGACTAGAGATATTTTTTAATAATGCCAAATAATTAACTTTTAAATCTACTTAATCGAGCAAAAGTAGTATATTTATCCTATATTTTAGTATAATATTAAATTTAATGTGTTTATGATTGTCTTGGTTATTTTTTTTCCTTGAAAAATCGGCTAATTTAGATTTATGATTGCTCGAACTTTTACTCTACTGTGTTTGCTCCATATTATATCACAATTAGCAGCCCAATCACCTACCCTCTTTCTCATTACTGGTGCAAGTGCCAATGCTTATAGCGGTGATTTATCTGGCATCGACAAATGGACAAACGCATTTCACTTAGGTGTAAAACTAAATCAAAAAAAGAGATTGAACGGAAGCATAAATTTAAGTTTTGGCAAGTGGAATGGGCAAAACGTCAACTATATGCCACCGACCATAAATAACCAAGTGCCAAATCCCAACACTTTCTTTAATACCTCTTTTGTGACATTTAATTACTCCCTGAATTATAATATCATCAAGAAGGACAATTTTGTATTGTATATCAGCCAGGGTTTTGGATTACTGCGCTTTAATCCCAAAGACCAGCTTGATAACGATCTGCAGGATCAGCCCGACACTCGCCTTGATAATGAAACTTATGGCAATACGGCGATATTCCTGCCCACGATGTTGGGTGTCATTTATTTTTTGCCCAACCACTATGGACTTGGTCTGCAGTCAGGTTACCTGAATTCACAATCAGACTACCTGGACAACATCTCAGATTGGGGAACTAAAAGTGGAAATGACAATGCTTTTCAAATACGGTTGACCATTTATGCTCCACTTAGTTATAAAAGTCTTACCCCTGATAAAATCCCGGAAAACTAGAAGTGCTTATTCAGTTACTGATTCTATTTCCTTTTCAAGTTCATCATACCAATCTTTGCCGTATTTCCTGATCAACGGATCTTTTAAGAATTTATAGAGAGGTATTTCGAGTTGATCCCCAAGTGAACAGGCTGGATCACAAATATGCCAATGATTGTAATTTATGGCATCATAGCTATCATAAGTTGTAATCCTCAAGGGATAGAGGTGACATGATAATGGTTTTTGAAAAGGGATTTTGCCATCAATATAAGCTTTTTCTATACCACATTTAAGTACTCCATTCTGGTCATATATAGAATAAGCACATTCCTTACCGCCAATGGTTGGTGTGGAGTATTCCCCTTCATAATCAAATATATAAGTTCCCTGCTCCTTAATGGCATTCTTCCCTTCTGTTGATAAATATGGCTCAACATCATCGAAGATTTTTTCCAACTCTTTCAATTCATCCATTTCAAGAGGGGCGCCTAATTCCCCCTCCACACAACAAGCTCCTTTGCAATTTTTCAGATCGCAAACAAAATAGCTTTCAGCTACATCATCAGACAACAGGGTATTTTCTACAGAGATCATATATTATCCTAATAAAAAAGATTGTGCAAAAGTAGAGAATAAGCAAATCAAGAGCCATTATCTAAAACAAAATATTTAATTGACAGATTATGGAAAATTAATGATTGATAAGCCCATGCCGTTTACCAGCCATGTCTTAAATTGCAGCAAACAAATTTGCCCGTGCTTGATTATCTTAATGATCTGAACGAACCCCAAAAAGAAGGAGTGGTCAATACCCAGGGGCCATGCATGATCATCGCCGGGGCAGGTTCCGGTAAAACAAGGGTACTTACTTACAGGATTGCCCATCTGATCAAATCCCATGAAGTGGACCCATTTAATATTTTGGCTTTAACGTTTACCAATAAGGCCGCAAATGAAATGCGAAAACGCATTGAAGAAGTGGTCGGAAATGATGCCCGGAATTTATGGATGGGAACCTTTCACTCTGTATTTGCCAGGATCTTAAGGGCAGAAGGCCACCGCTTGGGCTATCCCAGTAATTTCACGATTTATGACACTGAGGATTCCAAATCATTGATCAGGTCAATTGTGAGAGAAAAGGGGCTTGATGATAAAATCTATAAAGTAAACATTGTCTATAGCAGGATTTCGGGAGCCAAAAACAGGTTGATATCGGCTAAAGAGTATACAGAAAACCCCATTTATCAAGCTGATGATGAAAGCACCATGAGACCTGAAATGGGCAACATATATCAGACATATGTCAACAGGTGTTTCAAAGCTTCGGCCATGGACTTTGACGACCTATTATTTCAGACCCATGCCCTGTTTTCAAAGTTTGAAGATGTACTTAACAAATACCAACAGCGATTCCATTATGTAATGGTAGATGAGTTTCAGGATACAAATATGTGCCAGTATAAAATCACCAAGAAATTATCCTCGGTTAGGCAAAACATCTGTGTAGTTGGCGACGATGCTCAAAGCATATATGCTTTTAGAGGTGCTGACATACAGAATATCCTGAATTTTGAAAAAGACTACTCCGATCTGAGGATCATTAAACTGGAACAAAATTACCGATCTACCAAAGTGATAGTCAATGCAGCCAACTCTGTAATAAGCAAGAACAGGGCACAGCTAAAAAAAGCTGTTTGGACAGCTAACGATGACGGTGACCTGGCCGAACTTCTCAAGGCAAATTCGGATAATGAGGAGGGCCGTTTGGTTGCTTCCTCAATATTTGAAGAAAAGATGAACAGGCATCTGCCCAATAGTGATTTTGTGATACTTTATCGCACAAACAGTCAATCACGAGCCATGGAGGAAGCCTTGAGAAAAATCAATATCAAATACAAGATTGTTGGCGGTCTTTCATTTTATCAAAGGAGGGAAATAAAAGATATTCTGGCATATTTGCGGTTTGCAGTAAACCACAATGATGAAGAGTCCCTTAAAAGAACAATAAATTTACCCAAAAGGGGCATAGGTGGTAGCAGCATAAACAAGATCATTGTTGCAGCAGAAGAACAATCGATGACTTTGTGGGAAGTCCTCAACAATATCAGAAGTTTTTTGCCGGGGAGAGCTGCAAATGCCATAGAGAATTTTTGTATCCTGATCAAAACATTTGAGATTGAAATAAAACAAAAAGACGCATTCGAGGCTGCCAGTTATATTGCAAAAACTTCCGGCCTGCTTAAAGAACTTTACGAGGATAAAACAATAGAAGGTCTTAACAGGTTTGAAAATGTCCAGGAACTTCTCAATGCGATCAAGGAATATGTAGATGATCCTGGAAATGAGGATAAATCGCTTGACACTTTTTTACAGGAGGTCGCTTTAATAACCGGAGCAGACAGCGACAGTGATGACGAGGGCGAAAAAGTCACCTTGATGACCATACATATGGCAAAAGGCCTGGAGTTTAAAAATGTGTACGTGGTTGGTATGGAAGAGGATCTTTTCCCCTCTCAAATGATGTTGACAAGCCGGGCTGATCTCGAGGAAGAACGACGCCTTTTTTATGTAGCAATAACCAGGGCAAAGGAAAAATTATTCTTATCATACGCTACAACCAGGTATCGCTTTGGCAGGCTAAAAAATTGCGAACCTTCAAGGTTCCTTGAAGAGATAGACCCCGCTTGCATCAGGGAAAATAAAAAATTCAGTAGCTCTACTATATATAAAACAAAACAAGAAAGTTATTCCAATAATTTGTTTAAGGATTACAGGAAACGATTGTCAAATCAAACAAGCGTAAAGGCTTCCCATGTACCTGCCCCCGATTTCAAACCCAGCAACACCTCAGGATTGGTAGCCGGAATGAAAGTTGAGCATCCGAAATTCGGTTTTGGCAAAGTAGTTGCCATGGATGAAGATGGTGCAAACAGAAAGGCAAAAGTGCAATTTGATCGACATGGTGAAAAGACCTTGTTGCTAAGTTTTGCTAAATTAAAGATACACAAGTAACTATTTTTTTAACATAAAACATTATTATAGCAAGAGAAATCCTTAATTTTGCCAATAACTGTTAACCAATTGGCCATTACCAGAGCAATCTCCAGTTTATTAATATATGCCAATCCGTTATAAAAGGAATTTCTTCAGTATTTTATCTTTTAAATTAATAAAAGTAAATCAATAATATGCCAGAATATAATAGCAGTAAGCCCCATCTAATTTTGAAAGAGTACGGGCGCAATGTTCAAATGTTAGTTGAATATATTAAGAGCCTAGATGACAAGGAAAAGAGGAACAAGTTTTCAGCCACCTTAATTGAGTTAATGAGGCAGATCACTCCCTCACTTAGAGATTCAATCGAAACCAATCAAAAACTTTGGGATGATCTTTTTATAATGGCCAACTTCGAACTGGATATCGACAGTCCTTATCCAAAACCCGAGAAAGAGATATTAAATAAGAAACCTCATAAAATCGACTATTCATCAAATGATATCCGTTTCAGACACTTTGGGAAAAATATAGAGCTACTGGTGGCTAAAGCCGTGGATCTCGAAGATAAAGAGGATAAAGAAGTGGCAATTATTTACATCGGGAAACTCATTAAGAGTTTTAACAGTACCTGGAACAAAGACATTCTGGAAGATGAATACTTAGAAGAAGTGCGGCAAACAGAGGCATTTT
>CBDVAV010000308.1:0-6190 GCA_965372055.1 uncultured bacterium
AAACAAGGCGATAACACGACGATTATCATCTTGTAAAAAGCCATTCAAAACTTGAATATTTGTGAGTAAAAAGTATGTACAATTCCATCTGAATTTTTGTGAAGTACGTAAATAGTACGTATATTTGTAAAAAATATAAATTGAAAATATTATGCGTACCTCAACTAAAGAAGCAAGAATCAATATTAAATTAGCCTCACAAGATAAAAGCACCCTGGAGAAAGCAGCAATTTTAGGTGGCTTTAGGTCACTTACTGACTATATGATGAAAGTACTGCTTGAAGATTCACAAAAAAGATTAGAAGTGAGTCAACAAATTATAGAAAATGAACAAGATGCTGCATTGTTCTATGAATTATTGAATCGACCTGCTCAAATCAATAAAAAACTAACAGCATCTGCTGCTAGATATAAGAAGTTATTTGGTTAATGAGATTCGAGCGACTGAATGAAAATCATGTAGTTTCAAACTTCAATTGTGGCGAAACATTTATTAATGACTTTTTAATTTCAGATGCTTTGATTTGGCAGTCTCAGGATCTAACTAGTTGCACAGTATTAGTCGATAAGGATTCCAATGTTATCGGATTTTATACACTAAGTTTCTCAAACATCCATAAGAAATACTTCCCAAAAGAAAATATGCCACTAAAAGATATATCAGTAGTATTACTCGGCATGTTTGGGGTGGACAAGAAATATAGAGGTGAAGATCTGGGGGCATTGCTTTTGATTGATGCTATTAAATCAACTTATGAACTATATCCTAAATTTGGATTTAAAGCCTTGGTATTAGATGCATTGAACGATAAATCAGCAGCATACTTTGAACATCAAGGTTTCACAAGATTGGGAGAGAGCAGAAAAATGATTTTGACAATTCAAGATATAGAAGCGGTATTGAAAGAAAATCACTTACTCTAAGAAGAGAAAATAAAAATCAGACAAAATAACTATAAAAGGATCAGTAACATTCACTGCTCTAGCTGCATCAATCTCCCGTCACTGGGTAAATAAACAATACAGAGTCTGATAAAACTGCTGACCCAAAAAACCCGATGGCACCATCAATTTTAGATTCCAAAAAAATGGGCTCAATAAATGGGTTGAGTATAGCCTGGCTTTGCTCATCCAGTTTAGTAAAAAACTCTGCAGAATTTTTATCCAGGGACTGGATAAAAACGTAGGTTGAGTCATCTTTTTTATACTCAAATGCTACTTCTATCAATAGTTCCTGTCTTAGGCCATCGACGTTTTCATCGCTAAAAACAATTCTTCCCAAATCTGTTATTGGGTAATCATCACCATTAGTGCAATCGTTAATAAGGCCTTCCAGTACATCCACATGATGTGTTTCACTGTTTATCATGCGGTTCATTTGAAACCGGTAGAAATTTCCGGGCCCTGATGGATCAGTAAGTGTAATGATCACCCCATCATGTCCTCCGAAAATATCAAAGAATTCCGCGATGTATTCTACCGATTCAATCTCTACTTTATCCTGGTCAATAGTGGTAGATGCATTGTATATTTTTCCCTGGTATTGGACCATCAGGTCATAGGATTCCCCATATAGTGCCGGGATGGATCCTTCGTAGAAAGGCACCCACCTGCACCTGAATTTATCGAAGGTAGAATCTGGCAGGAGTGTTTCTGTACCTAAACTGCCAGAAATTGTTACCGTGGCTCCCCTGGCAAATATTTCCTGTGGAGTTACACTGGGATCAAAAAAAGGTAAGCTTCGACTGAGGTATACCCGGGGTGCCCTGTCCGGGTATAACAAACTTTCTATATACAACTGGCCGGTAAAGCTGGATGATGGCCTGATCTCTATCTCTTTATTACAAGCAAATGTAGAAAGAAGCACCATTGAAAATATAGCTATTTTACTGATTTTCATAACTTTAAAATTTGAAATTATAGGTTACGCTGGGAATTATTGGCAACAGGGATACCTGTTTTGCTTTAGGCTGATCTGTACTCGGATCGATCAGGAAATATACAAAATATGGGTTTTGGCGGCTGTAAACATTATAGAGACCAAATATCCATTCAGAATCATAATTTTTACCAAAAATCTTCCGAGGCTTCTTATAGATGGCCGAAAAGTCAAGCCTATGATAAGAACCAAGACGGGCATTATTTCTAGTTTCGTAGACAAAATAGTTGCCCTCAAACAAACTTCCGGCCTGGAAAGCGCTAAATCTTCCCACTGGCAGTGTTTCCACCTTGCCCGTGGAAAATTGGAATATCGCTGAAAGTGTCCATCTTTTATTGAGTGCATAAACTCCAACTAGCGAAAGTGCATGTCTTCTATCGTTTTGAAATGGAAATTTCTTATTGAAATTTAAATCGGGAAATTTTTGTTCAGTTTTCGAGAGGGTATATGATATCCATCCCGTTAATCTTCCGGTATTTTTCTTGATGAATAATTCTGCTCCATAACTCCATCCTTTACCATAAACCAGGGCAGTGTCAACATCAAGATTCTCTATCAGTTGGTTACCCTCCTGGTACAATACCTGGTTATCCATGGTTTTATAATACAGTTCCACACTGGTCTCAAAATGATTATCATTGAAGTTTCTAAAATATCCCAAGGCAGCTTGTTCAGACAGTTGTGGCTTTGTTCGCTTAGTAGAGGGAACCCAGATATCCGTGGGAACAGAAGCTGTAGAACTTGGAATAAGGTGCAGAAACTGATTCATCACGGTATAGCTGGCTTTTATGGAAGAAGTGGGACTGAGGTTTACTTTTAGTGTAACCCGAGGCTCCACCTTGAAATAATTGACATTGCTGGCAGTAAACCCCGGCAACCTTATACCAAGGTTGGCAGAAATATTCTTGCTAAAGGTTATTTCATCATTGGCATAGAAGGCAAATTCATTAAAGTGTTTCCTGGGGATTTTACTCACATCAATTCCCGTGGTAGTTGCACTTTGGGCCTCAGATTTCCCGCTGGAGATAAAACTATGATCGGTATAATGTGCGCCGAAATGGATGGAGTGATTCAAGCTGGGGAAATATTGAAACTCCATTTTCCCATTTATATCATTTATTCCAGTAAAGACTTGCGAAAAGAAATTATCCTGGACAGTAGAAATGTCCTGTTCATATTCGTTATAGATCAATGAAGTATTTAAAAAGAGTTTTTGTCCAAACAGATGATTCCACCTCAATGTAGCCGTGGAATTGCCAAACTTGATGGTGTAATTTATACCTTGCGATTCTTTGTAAAGCGCATCATCTTTGCCTTTGAAAAAGCTCAAATACAATCTGTTTTTTGAGTTCAATTTCCAGTTGACCTTGGCATTCAGGTCATAAAAATTATAATCTGAAGATTCACCAGCCTCTAGAAATGGCTTTATCAATAAATCAATATAGGTTCGCCTACCCGAAACGATAAATGAAGCCACATCTTTTTTTATTGGGCCTTCAAGAGTTAGTTGTGATGTTATCAGCCCGATTCCACCTTCGCCTCCAAATTTCTTATTATTTCCCTCTTTCATGGTGATGTCCAAGATAGAAGAGAGCCTGCCCCCGTAATAGGCAGGAAATCCACCTTTTACCAGGGTTACTTTGTTTAGTGCCCTGGCATTGAAGGTGCTGAATAACCCAAATAAATGATTGGGATTATATACAGTCGCTTCATCAAGTTGCACCAGGTTTTGGTCTGCATTACCTCCCCTTACAAAAAATCCTGTAGTTCCTTCATTTCCGCTTTGCACCCCTGGTAAGAGTTGCAATATTTTCAGCACATCTGCCTCTCCCAAAATTACTGGTAGCTCCCTAATTTTTTCGATAGGCACATTTACCACACCCATTTGCGGCCGAGATACATTTTCATCATTCTTGGCGGCCGAAACCACCACTTCATCCAGTGAAAAAACACTTGGAATCAACTTTATGTACAGCTCAATATTTTTATCGAAATAAAGCTTCTTTATCTGGGCCGTATAGCCAATATAGGAGACTACGATACCAAGGCTATCAGTTTTTGGCAAAGTGAGGGAGTAAAAGCCATAAGTATTGGAGGTCGTCCCCTTATCGAGGCTGGTAACGTAAATATTGGCCCCTATCAAGGCTTCCCCAGTTTCTTCATCGGTAACAGTACCACTTAAGGTATATTTTTCCTGTGCCCCCAGTTTGTAGCAACTCACCAGAATTACGGCTGCAAGAACAAGCATAGTTTTGATTTTTCTCATAGTTATAAGGCCTAAAATAAAATTGTCACTGCTATATAAGTCTAGCACGGATCAAATTCTGAATTGGTTGGTTGCAATTCGCTATAAATAAATTAAGGCGATGATATAAAAATTGGATTTCGCACCCGTATGGAATTTATTGATCAAACTGATTTTGAAACTGCTGGTTTTAATATTTAGCGGATTTTAAAACTATAATCTGAGTGCAATCCAATAATCTGCGGGGCAACAATTTCCACATCCATTTTTTATAACCGACCAAGAATATCATATGAATTATTCCATTGCAAGTACTTGTCAATTATAATTGGATATTTGTGTAAAATAATCGTATAATTATTAATTATATTTACTGTGAAATAATTATTGATTATTAATATTTATATATATAATTCCAATATTATTAGAGTTACATATATTCCAATAATAATAGGATTTGTGGGCAACAGGGTAATATTTCAGTCAGGATTCTTAATGGATTTCAATAGTCGAATAACTGACTGGTCTTTTGCAATAAAGATTTGCCCCAATAATCAATTACTTAATCTAAAACATCGAAATAATGAACAATACAGAAGAAGAAAAAGAATATCTTAAAAACCTAGGGCTAAAAATCAGAAATTTGAGGAAAGAAAAAAAAGCAAGCCAGCATACCTTTGCTTCTATATGTGGAATTGGGAATACTGAAATTTATATGCTTGAATTTGGTTTGACTAACCCAAAAATTAAAACCATCGTGAAAGTTGCAAAAGGGTGTGGGCTAACAATTGATGAACTACTTAAGATTGAATAAATATAGGTTTAAATCAATTTTTATCTGACCTTAAACCAATATCCTGTTCTTAACCCGGCAATTTTTGGTTGAATTCCTTCGTGGCCCATTTCAGTTAATCCGTGTTTATATTGTAGTGCAATTTCCAGGTAGTTTTTGTTCTTCAATATCTTATGAACCCCCATGGATAAGTTTATGGTACCGTTATAGAACTTCGGTGATCTTATCTCTGAACCAGTGTTCACAACTACATTGGTACTGTTAATTGGATCACCTGGATTTAAAGTAAGCAGATAATCATATTCAAATTTCTGTTTAAGGAATAAAACAGGCGAATAACCCAAACTGCTGGTAAAAGCCAGGTTTTTACTAAATGGGTGTTTATATTTTAAATTAACCGGTATTTCCAGAACATACGAATCCATCTCAACAGTTTTAAGCTCACCAATGCTCGGATCAACATCAGGGAAATTTAAACTGTTCAAATTCTTATCATCATCTAGTTCATAGTTCCATATATTATATTTAATCCCAGTCTCAATGCTCAGCGAAGGGGAAAGAAGAATATCTGCGAGAATTCCAATATCAGGTTTAGGAACACCGGATCCACCATCAAAATATGCCTTGGATACTCCCACCCATGGTCCTATGTTCAATCCAATTCCCTGCATATAATGACGATCCAATTCCCTAACCATATTTAATGGCAAATAATTGTCATCACTCCCATCTCCAGGCGCTTCTATTTTTGAAATTTCTGCAATATTAAATCGAATGCGGCTAGCGTAGTTAAGTTCTGACTGTGGAATTAATGGCAAAAGCTGCTCAGTGCCATCGTTTGATACCAAGTACACTTCTCCACCTTCTTTTCTGGTTAAACCATATTTTTCCAATAAAAAAAGAAGCTCATTGGGAATATCCTTTTCACTCCCCAAAAAGGTGATATTACCATGGTCAGCGGCTGGTTGTTCGACCTCCTTTTCATACCTGAGAACAAAGTCATTTAACTTTCTGTTCAACTCTTGTATATGATAAAGATACTGGGTGTTATGAACTTCTATAAAAACTGTGTCGGGAGTAACTGATTTCATCTCCAGTATCTGTTTTTGAAGCCCCTCGGTAATCTGGTTATCTTGTCTAAGTACCTCAATCTGATCATGCAGGTCTTCAAATTTTTGATATACGAAATCCTTCAACACCTAAGCACCTGGCT
>CBDVAV010000309.1:0-6181 GCA_965372055.1 uncultured bacterium
TTTTTCGCTTAAATTTTCCTTCCACTTTAGCCATATTTTCCTCGCCTTTTCAGTCAAAATGTCTTCTTGTCTAAATCCATGTGCCCGGGCAAATTTTGCAGCCCCCACTCCCACTATATGGATATGATCAGATCTTTCCATTACTAACCTCGCCACTGATGCAGGGGTTTTTATTCCTTCAATAGCTGCTACTGACCCACAATCGTGGGTAGGCCCATACATGATTGAAGCATCCAATTGAACTACCCCATCTTCATTTGGCAATCCACCGTATCCCACTGAGGTATCATCAGGGTCAAGTTCAACTACATTTGCCCCTTTTTCGATGGCATCCAATATGCTACCGTTACTGCCTAATGACTCCCAGGCTGGTGTGAGGACTTTCTTTCCCCAACTTTCACCCCTGCTGCACATTATTACTGGAATAGTTGCTGCCGTACTTACATTGATTTTTGCTTCGCTAACTTTTGGAAGACTTAGGAAAGGAATTGATACTCCTACACCCAATGCTTTTTGAATAAAATTTCGTCTGTTTCCCATTATTGTTTATGATTGAAAATTCAATATATGAAAATTTAAAATGATAAAAAACTGGGAAATTTGTATTCAGGTGAGAGTTCGCAGGTCGAAAAGGTGTATTCGAAGATAAAAGCAAAAAGGAATGATCCAATTTCGATACCATTTTTTTGTGCTGTGAGTTGAATGTAGGCGATTACCTTTCTTCTGTTGGAAAAGTTAGGGTCAACCCCTCTAACTGAGTTCAAGGCTTTTATTTGATAAGCAGCTTCATGGAAGAGAATGTTCTTGCAAAGAAGAATTTTATTTAGAAGTAGGGTTCACATCTGAAGCTATTTTTTCAAGGGCCCATTTATACGAGCCAAAAAGATCATGATCTGCATTATCTGGTTCTATCTCAACTTTGTTTGCCCCCCGGCGACTAGCCCAAAACTCCAAAGCCATCCATACATGATTTCTTGTTCCATCGAACATGTATATTATCTTGTCATGTTGATTAACATACAGAGTTGAAGAATCACTTAAACCCTCAATCGCTGAGAAGAGATAAGTCATGTTAATAGCCGGTGCAATTCCATAATAGTTAATGGCCATATTCCCGGCGAATTCTTTAATTCCCATGGCGTTGATTAAGGCCGATAATGCTATGGCGTTACCGTTGCTATGCGCAATAATTGTTTTAATCCTATTATTGGTAAATAACGTTAGCAATTTTTTGTGAGCCTGTGCCCCAACAATCCAAGATTCATTTTCAATATTCTCAGGGCGTCGACTTAATTTTGGAGGTGGATTAGGAGGAATGTACGCCTCTATAATTCCTTCTTGCCCTTTGAGAGCGTCCCATGGGATTAATGGCCCCCAGTTTTCATTATAGACCATGTACATTGTTTTCTTTAGGTATTTGAACAACTGTCTGAGGCTCTGACAAGCTTCGGATTCATTAGTATTGATTCCATTTACGTATACTATTGACCCTTCTGGTATATCAGTTACAATTTTTAATGGTTCGTTGCTTTTTTCAATTTTAAGAATAGCTCCGTCCTCCAATTTGGCTTCAACAATAGAATCTAATTTTATAACTTGACTAAGAATTTCATCACTTACTCCACCATCCTCAATTTTATTTTCTGCTGTACCTGATGCTTTTGAATTTTTGGATGTATTTCCTTCGTCGTAAAAATTTGAAAGGTCAAAAATTTTATCTGGATGCTCGGGGGTTATTCCTATCCACCCAAAATCGTCTTGTTCCATTAAGCCCTTTTGGGGTAATCTTTGGGTCTGTATTGCCTTCTTGACTTTATCTTTGACTAAATGGTATCGGGCTTTTTTTAAATATGTTCTGGCCTCTTTATACCAATTAATTTTCTTAGCTGAGTTCTTTATATCAATAAGCATCAGTTTGCAAGCGAATAACGCTTCTTCCTCATTCTTAACTTTCCACACCCATGACTTCTGAGTATATGATAAGAACGCTTTGGATTTTTTGATTTCAGAGTCAGAAGGCATATATTTTCCCCCATCTGCATTTCTTAAGATTCTTAGATGAGGAGCCTTAGTTAGTGCCAAACGATCACTTATGGCTTGTTGAACCTTTTGACTCACTTTGTTATTTGCCAAAGTCATATCTTTTTATCTGTTGAATCATTATCAACAGAATGATTATCATAATTTAAATGCGTAACACTGTCTGGAATTTCCGGATAAAATTTCTTCGCTTTTATCCTTGCCTTGAGATAATCCAACTCCGCTATTTGTTGTTCAGTTTCAATTTCTCTTCTGTCCTCCAGATATTGCTCAGTGCTTGGCCTCTCCCCAATCTCGGATTCGAGGTAGTATGCGCCTGTATTAACCGTAGTGGTTTTGGTTTCCCCAACTACTTGTGCTTTGAATGAAAAAGGCACCTTCTGTAAATTGCCTAGTGCTATTTCAACTCTTGTTAGGATGTCTTCGGTTGGTGAAACGGTTAACCGTTCATCTGTCAAATTCAGGATATTCATCATTTCTGGATTCACTGGGTATCCCTCGGGAATGCGAACCGCCCCGTTACCGGTGGTTATCCCAGGCATGAAATTACAGTAACGCTTGAAGACCTGACGGGCAAGGATAGTAGCCAGAATGGCAGAGTGTGGATCATCCTGTTCAAGATTGGCATATAGTTTTCCAAATTCCTCCAATTCTAAAACCCGAATATCGTCCAGTTTGGAATTTTTCAATATTTCTATACCAGGATCAACTACAATCTTAACATCAACAAGGGTGGAACTTATCTCATAGATATTCTGAAGCTGAAAGAAGTTATAATTAATTGTTTTCCCAATATTTGGATTTTCAATGGTCAAGGTTTCTTTTCTGCCTGATGTTTCAGTGAATTCTCTTGAAGTGGACGAAGTGACTTCAACCCTGTTGTTAATGGAAGTCTCAGTTGCAACTTTATCAATTACATTATGAACGTTCTTTTTGAGAATTTCTGAGCTCTGCTGAGTCGCAGTTTGAGTTTCATCTTTTTGGCTAGTGTTAAACGCCGTATTCCTTGTATCGGTTGATTTAGAGTCAATAGATGCTCCCAATTTCCCAATTCCTCCTAATGGTATAGAGAACTTGAATTGTTTAGTATCAGAATCGGTTTTTGCAGTAGTATTACTACTTGTTATTGTATCTTCTGTTTTAATGGTTTCCTCTGATGAAGCTTTTTCTGATTCTGAAAATTCCGTTTTTAGATTGTCCTCAAATGATGAAGTAGTTTTGCTTGACGTACTTGATTCGTCTGTGGTTGATTCACTTGTTTTAATTTGAAGATTAGTTGTTTTCTCAATAACAACCTCTTTTGTTTCACCAGGGAAAAGATTGAGAGAATGGCTTAGCTCTCCCAAAGAATAACCTTTCCAGACGATCTCAAGTTGATATGTTTCAACGAATTTAATTTTAGGCAGATTCGGTCTAATCTGGGCCTTTCTGGGGTTTTCAATGGCGGTTACTATCTCTTCGGATATTTTGCCGTTCTTATCCATACTTGGTAACACCACCAAATGCTTTCCGTAAGCCTCAGCAGCAGTTTTACCATAGCTTAGAAGTGACTGCCCATTCTGATCGTAGAACCCATTAGCGATAAATTGAAAATAGGATGTTTTGTAGTCAGTGGGTTCTCCGGGCAAGTTCATTAATAAATCCGCCAGAGGATCAACATCAGGACTTACTGTATTCGTATCATAACTTACGGTATCAAGTGCTTCGGGATTATTCCAATATGCCAAGAATTCTTTTCTCAAATCTTCAAGACCGCTATTTTCCAGGCGCTCAATCTCTTTTTGGATAAGGTTAATTTCTAATTGAATTTTTGTATTCTCATTGGTGATGAATAATAATTCTTCTTCCAGTGTACCGATGTAGTAATTGCATATGTTAATTCCGGTTTTAAAAAACTCACCGAGATTTCGATTTCCATGCCATGCATAGCCATAGTAGTACCCTTTATCAGGATCTCTATAACTGTATTTTTTGTGTGCCATCAAATAACCAAAACCCGTGTTATGATAATTAAGTCCAAACCCGACGATATATCGAGGATCTAAGTTGTATATATGTCCTATATCAATCTTAAGCTTATTAAGAGTTTTTGATCCCATACTGATATTTAACATATTTTCATTAAAATCGAATTTATTATTAAGCCATGTTTGAGGCATTCCAGGATGCGGGGAGTTATTATCTGGCGAGGCATCTTGATATAGCCAGTTCCGAAATTTTGTCATTTTGGCTTCACCTGAAGGGGGATTTTCATCTTGTGGGAAAGGCTCAAATTCATCCTCGTAAAATTCAGATGGGTGATTGTATGATTCATTAAGTAAAGTATCCCTATCTGCTTTCCAATCAGCAATCTCATTTTCGATATCATCGGTACTTGATTTTTTCAAACTCAGCTTTTCTTGATCCGCCTTTAAGTCATTAATTTTCAAAGGAATCTCGCTAACATCTATAGTACTTAATTTTTCAGCTGAATCCAGGTATCTCGCTTTCTTGTCCTCACTCAGTAGTCCGGTATCCAGCAATTTCTCATCTAGTTTCTCTATTATTTTTGACTTCCAAACTGCGTCCGATGAAAAATAATCAAAACCTGGCAAGACTGGTACAGGTGTAAATTTATCTATGGATTGCACGGCACTCTTGATCCGAAAATTATAACCCATTTTTTCGATTGCGCTCGGAATATTGTCAAATGAGATCGAATAACTATTTGTGTTAATGTCTCTAAGTACTACCGATTTCTTCTCCCTTACTTCATTCAATTTATATACCGTATCCATATACTCTTCTCGCATGGTATTCAGCTTTTCAAGGAGATCTTCTGGAGTCGAAGAGGGTGTTGAACCATCAGCAGGACTGTTTGTTTCCTCAGACAATTTCTTAATTAGTCCCTTAAGACGTTGCTCATCATTATGTAAAAAATCTTCGATATCCGTGATCTTCCTGAAATCTTTGTACCATCGCTGGGGTCTAAAATCAAGTTGATGGTATTTGGATAAAGATTCATCGGGGTTTTGTGATTGATAAATATTAAGTAATTCATCATTCTGATATAATCTCGAATAAAAAGAATCTAGAGGTACCGTAAACACTTCGTTGAAATTGATTTGTGTTTTGGATTTTGGTGATTGCAGCTTTACAAAAGGGATCAGTCTACTCTCCTTTTTTTGGTCATTTTCACCAAGCGTATCTACAATTGGATCTGCAACTTTCACATTCGCGGTTGCGGTATTGATTGGCAAAGGAATTATATCTTCTTCTTTAGGTTGTTGTTGCTCAATAAATTGAAGACCTGTAAACAAACTATCATTATTTCTCTGGCTATATAACCCAACTTTTAAACCTGCATCCAGACCTCGTCCGTTCCATTGAAATATATTCAATCCAGTAAAAATAAAATCCAAGGAATTCTGGTTGGCAATGATATCGAAGCTTGCGGCGTTATTGGGTCTCCCGGCATAATTTTCCTTTGCTATCGTCCTGCAATTCCCCTGTCTGACTTCTTGAATAAGAATATGATATCCTCGGTATGAATTTGAATGCTGATCAACTAGAAATAGGCAGAAGTCATTATTATCAAGATAATTAAAGACCAAACCTATTTGATGGGTGGAACCCAGGATTACTTCAAGATGGATGGATTGATTTTCAACTATTTTAATTTTATTATTAATCAATAAAACCCCTGAGGCTGATTTTCTACTACCTACTGGTTTAGTTAGAATGATTCCGTTCTCATTTTTTTGCCATTTAGCTTTTTGATCGGATTTTTGATCGGATAGAATAATGGTTTGCCAATCTTCAGCGAACATTGACGTTTCAATCAAATTATTATTAGTTATGATCAGATTTTCATTTTGAGAAGTAGTTGCCATGATTATCAATATTTATTTATTCAAATCGAATTTTGAGAATTAGAAAAACAAAACTAAAGAGAGGAAAAAGTGATACGAAATTGATTTTCGCACCGGTGTATTAAAAAATGGCAGTCAGTACTAATTCAAACTCATTATTATCGGCTAATTTACAAAATGTGCTAATTTAAAGAATATACAATCTATATTAATGATATTTCACAATTATTATTCTATTTCTAGCTTTGATTTAGTAAAATTCAATTGCAATTAATGAGTTTGTATGATTT
>CBDVAV010000310.1:0-6179 GCA_965372055.1 uncultured bacterium
CCTATGGAATCAAGGATCCATTATGTGATCACAAGAGGTGGGGAAGCGCCAAACGTAGTTCCAGCTTTTGCAGAGGTTTATTATTATGTGAGACATCCTGAAGTTGAAGTTATGAAATCACTTTTTGAAAAAGTGGTTAAAGTAGCTGAAGGTGCAGCTTTGGGCACCAATACTCGAATGGACTATGAAATAATACATGGCATATACAATCTACTGCCAAATAAGACAATTTCTGAAGTAATGCATAAAAACTTGGAGTTAGTGGGAGGCGTAGAATATGACCAGAAGGAACTGATTTTTGCAAAAAAGGTAGCTGAAAGCTATGATGCTACCGAAGAATTAAGTTCGTTGAGTATGAAAATAGAGCCATTCACAGTGAGAACCAGGGGAACAGGTGGTTCTACTGATGTTGGAGATATAAGTTGGATTGTTCCCACTGCAGGAATGCGTGCAGCTACCTGGGTGCCGGGCACATCAGCACATAGCTGGCAAGCAGTGGCAGCCGGAGGAACTTCAATTGGTACAAAAGGCATGATGGTAGCGGCAAAAACCATTGCCATGACCGCTATAGATATTTTTCAAAATACAGGGCTGATTGATAAAGCCAAAAAAGAACTGGAGTCCAGAAGGGGTGTTGGTTTTAAGTATCAGGCATTGGTAGGGGATCGCAGCCCACCATTGGACTATAGGAAGTAAATTTAATACTATGTTACAAGTCGCAAGTTGCATGTTTCTTGCAACTTGTAACATGCAATGAGGAGCGAAGTGGGCTGTCTGTGTGTAAAAAAGACCCTGCCTTTGGCTTTGAGGCAAACAACCTTCTTTGATGGTGGTGATTGATTGGAACGACTCCGATCACCAACTAATTATCTAATTATGGGATATTATTAAATTCGTATTTTTGTCTGTCAAAACCTTCAGCCAAAACTCTGTAACGATCAAGTATTTTACTTACAGTTCTACCTACATATCGCTGGTTATCAAAGGCTTCATTGCCAAAAAAACCGGAAGCATATCCTTGCCACACGGTTCTTCTTAATTTCCGGTCAAAAAATGTGATGTGCAGGGAGCCTTCATTAAGCTGGCATGTAAAAGGATCATAACTATTTTCAATTTCATTTGTAGTAATGTCACGAAAGTCGACCAAGCGATCCGTTGACAGTGGATTAGGTTGGCTATTATCCCCTAATTCACCTTCATCAAGCTCATCATCACCTTCTGTAATCCAGGAATTAAGGTCTTCCTGATTGTAGGTTCTCATGGCAAAATCTTCGTAAAACAGGGAATATGATATAAGGATGTTGGGTTTTTTTTCAGTAAATGTATAACCTTGGGCTTCCATTCTTCTCTTGATTGAAGACCTTATCACATTGTCATGCAAATCAGTCCCTTTAAAATTTCTATTTTTGATAAATCCAAAGGTACTATAACGGTTAAATTTACCCGCATAACTGTAATCAGAATCTACTACATACTCATACATTGGGATACAACCTGTAATAATCACAATAAACAATAAAGTCAGAAAGGGTGTTAGTAAAGGATTTTTCATATCGGATAAGTTTAGTTGGTCATATTATCTGAAGTATATGTTCTGTAATTTAACCAGAAAGTATAAAAATTGCAAGAAAATAACTTCTCAGAACTTACATCAAAAATCAATCCTAAAATATCAAGACAAGAGATGAAGTAAATTATTTGATTTCCAGCCCCATTAGATTATCCAGGCTCTGTTTGTTATGTTCCATTTGATAAGCTATAATACCTTTCTCTCCTTTGTTTTCAGCCCAGTTTATCAATGTGTCACGTTGTTGATGAAAATGGTAAACAGGAATGCCAAAACCACATGAGTCTGCAACTCTTTTTATTCCTACTACAATAATTGCCCTGGTACTTTTAAATTTTGTGAATTTGGATTTTAGAGAATTGAATCTCGGGTTACTTTTTTCTATAACTTCGCCATGGCCATGGATCCTCAATATCTTTGGAGAACCATCAAATGCACAGAACATAATAGTTATTCTTGCATTTTCTTTTACATGGGCTATGGTTTCCACTCCACTGCCAGTAAGATCAAGGTAGGCGACAGTATGAGGATTCAATACCCTGAAACTGTCAAGCCCTTTGGGGGACAAATTTATCAGCCCCTCCCCAGAAAGAGGGGCAGTGGCAACAAAAAACATCTTTTGTTGTTCAATCCAGATTACTTGTTTGCTATTAATTTCTTTATAAATTTTTCCCATATTCGAAGATAATTAAATAGATGTTTCTAATGGTTATTGGATCCCAGAATTGGGAGTATTATCCATAAAAAAACCTCAAATGATCAGAGGTTTAGCCATTTGTCGGGATGACTGGATTCGAACCAGCGGCCCCTTCGTCCCTAACGAAGTGCGCTAACCGGGCTGCGCCACATCCCGAATGGAGTGCAATATTAGTAAATCTAGAATTGAAATTGTTGCCAATTTATTTTTTGATTTATTATCATTTATTTTTTGATTGGATTTCACATTTAGATTAGGTGCAATTAATTAAGAGCGGAAGACGGGACTTCCGCCTACACTAAATTCCGTTGGATCCCGTAACTGTTTAGGTATAATTAATCAAAGAGCGGAAGACGGGACTTCCGCCTACACTACTTTTCCCGTAACTGTTTAGGTACAATTATTCAAAGAGCGGAAGACGGGACTTCCGCCTACACTACTTTCCGGTGGATCCCGTAATAATCAAGGCATTGTTATTCAAAGAGCGGAAGACGGGACTCGAACCCGCGACCCTCAGCTTGGGAAGCTGATGCTCTACCAACTGAGCTACTCCCGCTTGATGTGTTTGAATGTGAATGTGAGTTTGGGTTTGGGTGTTCGTTTGAATGTTTCCATAATAATTTAAATTTAGGAAAAGTCTCCTCAAATACTCAATTAATAAATTATTTTTACCATAACTAATAGTTAATCAATAGTACTGGTTTGTAAATTCTTTTTTTATAACAGGAATTAATATTATTTTCACATCACCCAATCCAACCTAAAAAATGAATGTATCTAGGAAAATCTTAATTATTTTAATATTAGGTTTAAATCTTCTCTTTAGTAATTGTAGACGTTCGGATACCAAGTTAGCTGAAGATGTGGATAAGGAATTTAAGGAGGCAGAAGAGAACAAAGATGAAGTGGTAGCCTATTTTCTCGGGGTGACACACAGGGTGGCTGATCTTGATGCATGGAAATCAGCATTTGATGCTGATGAACCTAAAAGGGTGGAGAATGGTATTGAACTTTTGGAAATACTCATCGATATGGATGTGAGAAATAACATTATGACGGTATATAAGGTAGAAAATCAAGATATTGCCAGCGCATACATTTATTCTGATCAGCTTAAAGCTTCCATGGAAAGGGCAGGGGTCATCTCCGAGCCGGAAATAAAGATGTGGGACATTCTGGATATATTGGATTCTGGTTATCAAACTATATATCCCAAAAGGTTAGTGGTCACCCATCAAATCAAAGGATATGAGGTTTGGCGAGAGGAGTTTGACAACCATCAAGATGTGAGAAATCAATATGGTATAACTACTATAGGGATTGGAAGAAATCATGCCAAACCCAACCAAATAAGCGTAATGTTTGCTTGCGATGACACTGAAAAAGCGCGTGAATATGCAAACTCCGAAGAATTTCAAGAGAAAATGATGGTTGCTGGTGTAAGCGGAAGGCCGGAAATAGGGTTTTTCAAAATCCTTCAGAATCCATGATAGAGATTGGTGAATCTTTAAAGGAAAAATATACATCGGTACGCAATCACTCGATATACCTGTGTAAACCCTTGCAACCTGAGGATTTTGTGGCCCAGCCGATAATGGATGTTAGCCCACCGAAATGGCACCTAGCCCATACCACTTGGTTTTTCGAACAATTTCTCTTGGTGCCAAATAAAAATGACTACAAAGTCTTCCATAAGGATTATTCATTTTTATTTAATAGTTACTATGAAACAGTTGGGGGCAGGGTTTTACGTCCCAATAGAGGAAATATGACACGGCCAGGAACAGAGGAGATATATAAATACAGGGAGTATGTTGACAGTCAAATGCTTGAATTTTTCGATCAGCATGATATTAGTTCTTCTCTTCACAGTGTAATTGAATTAGGTCTGCAACATGAGCAACAACACCAGGAACTTCTGGTTACAGATATAAAATATATTTTGGGCCTCAATCCTTTGTTTCCAGAATACCTCACTTTACCAAATGAAAACCTCGGTTCAATTATTAATGATGAACAATATATAGAAGTGCCTGGAGGAATTTATACAATTGGTTATCAAGGTGATGATTTTTGTTTCGATAATGAAAAGGGCGTTCACAAGGTGTTCCTGAACGATTTTAAGATTTTGGATCGCCTGATAACCAACCGAGAGTATTTGGAATTTATGGAAAGTGGAGGATATGAAAGCTTTGGGTTTTGGTTATCGGAAGGATGGGAATGGGCCAAAAACTTAACCACTAAAGCCCCCATGTATTGGCATCGAGTGGACAATGCCTGGCACCGCTTTACCATGCATGGCTTGAAACCCGTGCATTCAGCAGCCCCAGTTAGCCATATTAGCTTTTTTGAAGCTGATGCCTTTGCCCGTTGGAAAGGCAAAAGACTTCCTACAGAATTTGAATGGGAAGTGGCTTCAAGCACATCTATACTGGCACATGCAGATAAAGGGAATTTTGTTGAAGACCAAAATTATGATCCGGTTGCCAAGCTAGATGGAAATAACCAAATGTTCGGGGACGCATGGGAATGGACCAACAGTGCCTATCTGCCCTATCCATATTTTGAAATTGCCGAAGGTGCAATAGGGGAATACAATGGCAAATTCATGATCAACCAAATGGTACTTAGGGGAGGCTCTTGTGCCACCCCCAGGAACCATATTAGAAATACCTATAGGAACTTTTGGCATCCTCACCTACGTTGGCAATTTACAGGGATTAGGTTGGCAGAAAATATTTAATTTCTAGTTATTGGGATGAGTGAAATTCCACCCAGCCAACTGACGGGGGCAATTTTAGTGTTATTGAATATTGAACAACGATTAACGATTTTAGATTTATGAGGTTTTCCCCATGATCTGTTCAACGTGCAAGGACATATTTCATAATCTTTTTTGAATGTTGAAGTGAAATAGTATTGCAAGCACTTCTGAAATCAAAAATCGGTGTTCCTTGTTCGACATTCATTGTCTTTTGGTAGCTTATAGCTAGTAGTAGTTTAATTTTTTAATAATTAGCATTCATGAACAACATTTTTGCAGAAGATGTGAGAAAGGGCCTTTCGTCTGATCCCAAATACCTGCTTTCCAAGTATTTTTATGATGAAAAAGGGGATGGGCTTTTCAAAAAGATCATGGAGCTTGACGATTATTATCTTACCAATAGCGAATTTGCAATATTTAATTCCTGCAAGTCGGAAATTTTGCAGCTTATTGACCCACACGATGAACTGGGCTTTCAACTAATAGAATTTGGTGCTGGTGATGGAATGAAAACCAAGGTCTTGCTCAACCATTTTTTGAAAGAACTGGCAAAGTTCAAGTATATACCAATCGATATTTCCGGCAATGTATTGGAGATATTAAAACGGGATCTTAACAAAAATTATCCACAACTGGAGGTTGAGGGTATCCAGGATGATTATTTCCGGGCTTTGAAGAAACTGAACCTGGAAGGCAGTTTCAGGAAGGTCGTTTTGTTCCTTGGATCCAACATTGGAAACTTTACTGATGGAGAGGCTATAGATTTTCTGAAAAAACTTTCCTATAACCTTTCTAATGGGGATTTGTTGATGATTGGATTTGATCTGAAGAAAGATCCCTCTACTATTTTATCTGCTTATGATGATTCTGAGGGGGTAACCAGGGAATTTAATTTCAATTTATTGGAAAGGATAAATCATGAACTTGGCGGAAAATTCGACCTGAAAACCTTTAAGCATTTTCCCAGTTATGACCCGGTTTCCGGGGCCACCAAGAGCTATCTTATCAGCAGGATCAGGCAAACCGTAAACATCGAAGCCCTGGATCAGGAATTTCATTTCCTGCCCTGGGAGCCTATTTTTACCGAGGTATCCCAAAAATACAATATGGTTGACGTGGAAAACCTGGCAAAAAAATCTGGCTTTAAGATC
>CBDVAV010000311.1:0-6173 GCA_965372055.1 uncultured bacterium
CCCACATGAGGTTATTTTCATAACTTATGAAAAATCAAAACCCGTACAATGACCACTTTGCAAATAATAAAGTCCACCACAATTGGGAAAATGCTTATTTCAATATTTCTTGCCATAGCTCTGATTTTTACTCTACCCATTGGGAAATTACAAGCCCAAGGGCAGCAGTTTTCAATGAAGTCCATTAAATCTTATCCTTTTCCCAGTGGACTTACCGTTGCTGCCACTGGTACAAGAATTGCCTGGGCTTTTGATGAAGAAGGCCTGCGCAATATTTATGTAGCGGAAGGACCTAATTATGCTCCTAGAAAACTCACCTCTTATAGTGAAGACAATGGACAGGCTCTATCAAGTATTTCGCTTTCTAAAGATGGGGCCTGGTGCGTGTATATTCGTGGAGGTGATTTCGGTTCAAACTGGGATGATGCCAAGCCTGTGAACCCTACATTCGATCCTGAACCTCCTAAAGTGCAAATCTGGAGCATATCATTCAATGGTGGGGATCCAATACTTTTGGGTGAAGGTGAAAATCCAGTCATTTCACCAAAAGGAGACAGGGTAGCTTTTGTAAAGTCCAATCAAATATGGACGGTGGCAATTGATGGATCTGCTGATGCAACGAAAATATTTCATGCCAGGGGTAATAACGGATCACCAAAATGGTCACCAGATGGCTCAAAACTGGCTTTTCGTTCGATTCGGGGCGGGCATGCATTTATTGGTATTTATCAAGATAAAAACACACCTATCCAATGGATCGATCCTTCTTTTAATCGTGATAGTTCCCCAAGATGGTCAAGGGATGGCTCAAAAGTAACCTTTATCAGACAACGAGGTAGAGGGGGAGTTCCAGGCTCTATTCTTCAGCCTGACCCAAGTACTTGGAAGATCATGGTTGGGGATGTGAATTCAGGAATGGCGAATGAAATATGGAAAACACCTGAAACCATGCGTGGATCTTTTCCAACCACCCATGGACGCACTAATCTACACTGGGCTGATGGCAGGATAGTATTTTTGGCCTACCACGATGGTTGGCCGCATTTGTATTCTTTGCCTGAAGAGGGTGGGGAAGCTTTGCTGCTTACACCTGGGAATTTCATGGCGGAATATATTTCCCTTAGTTCAGATGGTAAGTGGTTGGTTTTTGCTGGAAATACGGGTGATGATCCATTGGATATTGATCGGAGGCACGTGGTCAGGGTATCTGTTGATAAAGCCAATATGGAGGTAATGACCCCAGGTGATGGTTTGGAATGGACTCCCTTTATAACCGGGGATGGGTCAGCCATGGCATACATCAGTGCTACAGCACAGCGGCCACCTTTGCCCACGATAATGGATTTGAAAAAACGCAAAGCCACAATTATGGCAAATGGTTTGATTCCAAAAGATTTTCCTGAAAAGACATTGGTTACACCCACACAGGTGATTTTTAATGCTCCAGATGGCACAGCAATCCATGCTACCATGTTTAACCAAAAAGGTGGGGCTGCGAAAAAGCCAGCCGTGATCTATGTGCACGGAGGCCCGCCCCGACAAATGCTCTTAGGATGGCATTATTCTTCCTATTATTCCAATGGCTATGCCGTGAACCAGTATCTTGCCAGTCAGGGATTCGTGGTGCTATCGGTGAATTACAGGCTGGGGATTGGCTATGGTTATGAGTTCCATCGTCCGCCGGCATCTGGTTGGCGAGGGGCATCTGAATACCAAGATATAAAAGCCGCTGGCGAATGGCTTGCTAATCAGTCATTTGTGGATGCAAGTAAAATTGGTATTTATGGAGGGTCCTATGGAGGATATCTTACGGCGATGGCTTTAGGCCGCGACTCAAAGCTTTTTGCAGCAGGGGTGGATATCCATGGTGTTCACGATCGAACCAATAACCGTACCCGTAATATTGTTCTACCTGATAGATACGAGCGTGCACCGGATGCAGACAAAGCAAAGGAAGTAATTTGGGAGTCATCCCCTGTATCAGATGTGGATACTTGGACCTCTCCGGTATTGATCATTCATGCGGATGACGACAGGAACGTAGCCTTTAGTCAAAGCACTGACCTTGTGCAAAGATTAGAGGACAAAGGTGTTGATTTGGAAACACTGGTGATTGTGGATGATACACACCATTTTATGATGCATGCCAATCAAATGAAAGTCAATGAGGCCGTTGCTGAATATTTAAAAAGAAAGTTGAAAGTTAAGTTGGTTAGTAAGTAGGTATCAGGTATATCACTTATTAAGCAATGATGTTTTCCAACTAATGCCAAGATTGAAGAAGAAATCCGTGGCAGCATCATTTAATCCTATTCCTAATGAGGTGTCTAATTGCAAGTAGTCAGATAGGAGGTACGCTAACCCGAAGTCAGTAGCAAATTCGTTACCGTTATTGAATGTACCGTATAGCTCCGCCCAACCACCGAGTTTATCAGAAAATGAACTTCCCAAAACGATAGTGTACACACCCTGGGAATTGTTATTGTCAAACCAATCACCCCCAATACTATAATTTAAAGATAGATTATCAGATAAAGGGTTTTCCATTTGAAGTCTAAAACTGGGATTCAAATCGTTATGTTGAAATGCATTGTCACCGGTATTAGGAAGCGATAATATTCCGGTTATGCTGGCGGCCGGCATCCATCCATCTCCATCCATTAGAAACACTTTAGTGGCCAATCGAATGGGAGCTAAGCCTGAATTTTTGGATTCGATTCCTGCAATTTTATCTTCATTTTGTTCTTGTTTAACATCTAAAAACAGTTTTACTTCAACCCTGTCAATAACTCCGTATTTTATCATCAGGTTAGGTGTGGTTGTGCCAGTAAATTTAAATATGCCAGTTTCCTCATCTCTTCCATAGAAAAAGCCTGACTCAATTTGCAAATACCCCTTGCCCATGGTGTACACGGCATCGGTTTGTCCGGGTCGGTCTGTAAAAATTGCATCATCCTGAGCATATATATTTTGTTGGCAAACAACAAAGCAGATTAATATAACGTCGAGCTTTTCCATATCTAAAGGTGATTTGATTTTATACCAATTTTAAATATTTATAATACTGAGAGATTGAAAAATCTTTGTAAAAAGGAGAAAATAAACAGTGCCCCCAGAATGATGGGGCATACCCATTGGATCATAATTCCCAGGAATGCCATTGTAATTGAACCCGGATAATTTTCATTCCCTTCTGTCACTTCTTTATGGAAATTTGCCATTTTCCATCTTCTCGCTATAAAAATAACCAAAAGAAACCCACCCAATGATAAGCCAAGGTCACCGAAAATATCGAATACCAAATCAAAGAATGACTTATTGCTGTTCTCATAATATAAGAAATTTGTAAAAAAATCCATATTTCCATGTGCCACCATACTTGGTAGGCTAACCACAAAAACCAACACTGCTAATAATAAGACAACCTTTTTACGTGACCATTTTTTTTCATCAACCAGGAATGCGGTTGGGATTTCAAGCAAGGATATCGTGGATGTGATGGCAGCGAAACAAAGGAGCAGGAAAAAACTCCCTCCAATGATTTTACCAATCACCGGACCCATTGCGCTAAAGATCCCCGGAAGAACAACGAAAATGAGACCGGGACCCTGGGATGGGGATGCACCCTGTGAAAACACCAATGGAAAAATCAACAGACCAGCTAAAAATGCCACCATGGTATCAGTAAATACCACCAAGGCGGCTGAACTGACAATATTATCACTTTTGCTAAGATATGATCCATAGGTTATTAATGCTCCCATCCCAAGTGACAAAGAAAAGAATGACTGGCCGAGGGCAGAGTATACCGTTTTAATGGTAATCAAGCTGAAATCCGGAATCAAGTAATATTTTATCCCGGCCATGGCATTGGGCAGGGTTATTGAATAGAGGATCAGTCCAATAAGGAGGATGAATAAAATTGGCATAAGAATTTTTGCTGCCGTTTCTATCCCTTTCTGAATCCCTCCGATTACAATTAATGAAGTCAGGGACATAAATGCCAGTGAGTACCAAAAAATATCACTGATATCAGATACATAATCTCCAAAGAATTGACCAAAATCCGAAGCACTTAGTAGATCGCCAAAAGTTATATTTATAAAATATCCAAAAGCCCAACCTGCCACAACATTGTAAGCGGATAAAAACATTATGGCGCACAAAATGCCCCAGATGCCTACCAAGCCCCAATTATTATTCCCCATGCTTCTAAAGGCACGGTACTGATTATTTTGGGCATGCCGGCCAACCGCGATTTCCGCTGCCATCACGGGGAAGCCAATCACTACCATACAAATGAGATATACAAAGAGAAAAGCAGCACCGCCATTTTCCCCGGTTTCATAAGGGAACCGCCATATATTGCCAAGTCCAACTGCTGCGCCTGCCGCTGCTGCTATAAACCCAAGTTTGCTGGTAAACCCAGCCCTGTTTGTTGTCATGTTATTTTATTCTTGAAAGGCCGAAAATCTAGACAAATATTGATTAATCAAAAACTCTTAATGGTGATTGACAAAGGATATTAGATTGAAAAAACTAAAACGGCCCATTTTTGGAGGCCGTTTTAGTTAACATCTAAAATTAATTATTTATTCAGAAGATGGTTCAGAAGATTCAGAAGATGCTGATGGTTCTGATGGTTTAACCGGTTGACCATCCTCTGTCACGGCTACCTTCTGGAATAACTTTCCAATGGTAAGACCCTGGACAACAATTGAAAATAATACCACACAATAAGTCATGGCAATAATGAGGTCTATGGTTTGAACATCCACATCCTTTCCTTCTATTTTATCATACAAGGAAAGCGCCAATGCTACTGCGATACCCCCGCGTAATCCAGCCCAGGTCAATATCCTCACTGTCCATTTTGGAAAAGTCCTGAAAAACCTCATGATATAAATCGGTACTCCAATACTAACTAACCTGGAGAATAGAACGATTACTATAGCAAAGGCCGCGGCCAGGAAAAAATCCAACTGCCAGTTGATGACAATTATCTGCAAACCTATTAGAATAAAGAGAATAGCATTCATAGATTCATCCATTAAATGCCAGAACTTATAAACATATTCCCCCGCTGCCGATTCAAGTTCAGCGCTACGTCCTTTATTACCAACAAACAATCCCATTGCAACCATGGACAATGGCCCGGAAACACCTAAAAATTCGGCCATACTGGCTCCACCCAACACCATAGATAATGTAACCAGAACTTCAATTTCGGTATACTCATTTGGGATCATAATCAATAACTTTAAACCGATATAACCGACTATAGAGCCGAACAACAATCCTCCAATAACTTCTACACCAAACAATTCAGCAATGTGAAGGGGATCGATATGAGCTTCCCCGCCTCCTTCCGGAAGCGCAATAGTTAAAATAGTCAAGAAAACCACAACACCAACACCATCATTAAATAGTGATTCCCCGGCTATTTGTGATTCCAGGTTTTTTGAAATCCTGGTGGTTTTTATCATTGCCAGTACTGCAATAGGATCGGTAGGGGAGATCAAAGCACCGAATAACAAACAGAACAAATAGTCAAGTGGTAGGTTTACCAGTGGTAAAACATAAAACATTGCAGTTCCAACAATAAAGGTAGACATCAATGTGCCCACGGTAGCCAGAATTAGAATAGGCCATTTTTCTTCACCAAGTTTGCTCAGGTCCATTTCCAGGGCACCGGCAAAAAGCAGAAAACTAAGCATTACTTTTAGTAACACATCCGAGAAGTCGTACTCGGTCATTAAACCTTCAGCCACTTCTCTTAGTGCACTGAAAACCATTTCACCAAAAATAATGAGGAGAGATAGGCCAAGTGCCAGCAACATCAATCCAATGGTAGAAGGTAGTTTTAAATATTTAACATTGATTATTAGGAAAAAGGCTGCAAAAATTACTAATAGGGCAATAAAATCAAGAACATCCATAGTTTCTTAGGTTTTTTATAGTTTTGGGTTAAAGATCAGTATTTAATGGTCATGAATTTTCTAAAAAAATTTGAGATAAAAAAATAAAATCAACTTTTGTTATCAATTTGTTTTAAAACTATGATACCCGACAACAATTTTTCAGTTGGGAAGCTATTATAGATAATTATTTTTATATTGTATATCACCGCATTAAAATTATGTGAATTACCTTCGCTGATAATGGATAGTTCA
>CBDVAV010000312.1:0-6166 GCA_965372055.1 uncultured bacterium
AAATGAAGCCCAATTTTTATTTAATTCCTTATCAATCCCATGGTATCTGATCAATGAAGCATACTTCTCGGCAAAATCTTTGAGATCGCAAATTTTTCGTTCATCAACGGAGACATACCCCGATTTTAAAGCTTCTAAAAGCCTTTTGCCCTGGCTGATACCATCTCTCTGTAATTGATTTTTATTCATTTGTCAATAGCTTCTCCTATATAAAAAGGGAATACAAAATTTGTTCTGGTATTGGTATTTCTAATGGTATAGTCGATTGTGATGTTAATTTTTCCTTCCTGCGCCTGGTCTGCATTAAGGATAATGTCTTCCACTGTAATTCGGGGTTCATGGTATAAAATTGAAGTCTTGATCAAGTCCTTGATGAATGACTTTAACGAGCTGGTAATCGGCTCAAAGGAAAGGCTGCCAAGGTCACAACCAAAGTCAGGACGCATTACTCGTTCTCCAGGCCTGGTGCTCAACAGGATTTCCAGGCTCTTACGGATGTCTTCTTCATCTACTGTCATTGCAATACTTCTTGATTTATCCAAAAATTCTGGCGGAAAACCCCAGCCTTTACCCAGGAAAGAAGTGCTTTCTGTTAACGATCCTTTGTTTTTTTCTTCATCCATATTGAAATTGTTTTATCCTATCAATACTGTTGGGCATCCAACTACGATACTGCCCCCATGTGCAGTTGGATCCCCCATGCGGGCTGCTGGCATCCCTCCAATCATCACAGAAGTTGAGCCATTGGCAATAGTATCATGAGGCCCTACGCAAGTAGCCATATCACCAACGCGGGCTGCCGGCATACTCCCGATAAGTACAGTTGGCTCACCTGGTGGCATAATTGGGCCGCCCACGTGTGGGACAGGTACTGCCCCAGGGATTACCATTGGACAAGTATGCATATCTGCTGCTCTGGCTGCTGCCATTCCCATAATTTTGTTTCTTTATGTGTCAATTAATTTGTACCAATGATCCTTTTATAACTGCTATCGCCCCGGTAGTGACTTCTGCGCCTGCCCCTCCATCAGCTTTGAATTCTGCCGAGGCTTTTAACTCTATGTTCACTCCTTCTACTTTAGCATCTCCAGAAGCGGTTGTTTCAATATTTGTCCCTTCGGCCTTGATATCCCCCGAAGCTTTTAAAATAAGATCCTTGGCAGATTCAATGGTGATCCCATCTGCCGTCATTTCTATTTTATTGTCATTTTGATCCTTAATGGTGATGCCTTCATCACTTTCGCTTAATACTATTTCATTACCTTCGGGAGTGCTGATCAAAATGCTGGGATCTTCATCATTAAAGAGGATCTGCATCTCGCTTTTAGTAATAATCCCTTTTTCAAAATTATCATCTGATGCTTCCAGTGGTGCTGGTTTTGCACTGCTATGGAGCATTCCCAATACCACGGGATTACGAGGGTCATCATTGAGGAATCCGATTACTACCTCATCATCTATTTCCGGCATGAAAAAAATCCCTCTGCCATCCCCTGCGTCAGGTGCAGCCACTCTTGACCATATTCCATCTTTCTGATCAGATATTGCTGGTGTTTTAACCAATATCCGGTGTTCGCCGTCCGGGTCTTCCCCTACCTGGGTCACTATGCCAATTTGCAAACCGCTGATCCCGGGCAGCAACCCTGCTGCTGGTGGGGCTGATACCCCGTGTTTTTCGGCAAACCACTCCGGTGAAAGGCCAAACTGTATGTCAGTATACCATGCCCCTTCGGATATCTGATGTCTCACCGAGGAGACAAAGACATTGCCAATAAACCTTTCACCCACCCCGGCCAGGGATATCACCATCCCGGGCTTGATACCGGACAGCCCCTGGCATTTGACCCTGCCTCTTACCCTGGACAAACCCGCCTTCAGGAACTTTGCGTCCGCCCAGGCTTTGAGCTCCTGGTCAACCACTTGTCCCCCGTGTTTTAATTCCAGTGATTCTGGGGCGGCAACATCGGCAAGATCAGAGGCACTGAGGTTGCCCGGGTCTGCAATTCCCGGATCTTCACCTTCTTCTTCCACCAGGGCTGGTTCCGAGGGATCCCAGGAGATGGCTTTTACAGCAGTGTATTGTGATCTGGCTTCTGCTTCTGCCTCAAATTCTATGATGGAGTCACCAAATTTCAGCTCGGTTTCCGGGGCTTGACCAGCATCGGGGGCTAAAACATTGAGCTTGCCATCATCTGCAATGATAATCTTCCCATTGGCTTCTGCCCGGCTTAGGATAAAATCCCAATCCGTAGCTTCAAACTGGACCATTTCCTTATGCTCCACCGTGGTTGCTTCTATATCGGTGTCGAGGCCGTGATTTCCAGCGATTTCTTCGATGATGTCACTGTCTTTTGATTCATAGAAGTAATCGCTCTTTCTTCCAATGGTCATTTTAACGGATGCATCCCTGCATTCTATCATAAAAAGGGATTCCCCATTCTCCCTGATCTTAATACTGTGTTTGGTTATGATCCCCGTGAAGATATCTTCATTTTCCGATTCATATCCTGCCTGAACTGTCAATTCATTTCCCGGAATAAAATCCTCGGTATTGCTGACCATAAAATCACCGGTGGATACATCCCCATCTTCCAGGGTGATTTTAGCATAGGGTATTCTGTTCACTTCCTTTAATACCAGAATAGAAACAATGCCAACGGGTTGCTCCGGTTCTGCACCATCAATTAGCAGTGTATATGTTACCAGTCCAGAAGTTTCCAGGATATCTGTGCTCATGCGCTCTTTTTATCTATTGGTGGAAAAAATATTCGGGTACCAACTTCCAGGTTTCCTATATTTCGTAATTTGTTAACCCTGGCCACTTCCAGGTAATAGGAAGGGTCACCATAAATTCTGTAGGCCATCAGGGGCAGGGTATCCCCCGCTTTAACAGTTCGAAAATGGGAAAGATCAGGGGAATTGTTCTTTTTTGTCAACTCCTCTAACTCTTTATCAATGGAGGTTTTAAAAGTAGCCTCGCCTTTGGCTCTCAGGGGACTGCCATCTGGTTTGAAAAGTGTATAAGTTATTTTCAAATCAAGTAACCTTCCTTTGAAAAGCTCTTTTTTTCCACTGTCACCCCAGATCAATTTCAAGTACCTAGGTTGGTGGATATCACCTGAATAATCAAAAACAACCTTCCTGAAATCGTCTATTTGTTCAGTTACTGATTTGGGTTCATCAAGCACTCCCGTGCCATCAAACAGAAATGAATGTTTCAGCTCATCGGGAAGTACTCTATCAAATTTGAGCTCACCCCCTTTGGTCCCTCCACCTATCGGTTTTACATAGGAAATTTTATAGGTTTCCGAGTAAGTTTCGGGATTAAGAAGCACAATGTATTCACCTGCTTTTGAAGATTCCTTATAGTCTCCTTTATCGTAGGAAACTATCTTCATTTTCTCAAGCTTACCTTCTGCAAATCCAAGCATTATCTTTCTTCTTTTTCTTTAAGTATTTCCATTACCTGTTCCACGCATTCAGCGACGATGGATCCCACCAAATTCACATCTTCCCCTGGATCCATCGCAGCCGTCTTCTCTTTGTCTTCACTGACCGAGGTTTTGATTACCAACTCTTTGATCTCTATAGGCATAGTGATAGATTTAAATAGTCAACGCTTTAAAAAAGTTGTATTTAAGCTTGATGGTCTCAATTACCACGGAGCCTTCTTTGGCATTAAAACCCGATACGGACCACTCCACGGGATAGGCATTTACCACGTACCAAGCAGATACGGGAATGTGCATATCGTTGAGAAGGGTGATGGTTACATTGGTCGGTTTAAATTCAAAATTGTGAATGGCATCTTTACACCAGGCCACTATTCCTGAACCAATGATCTTTCCCCTTTTAAATGTCAGGTCGGTGAACTTTAGCCCTTTGGGAAGTTGATGGACAAACCTGTTTTCACCTCCCTCCTGAAATGGTTCGGTTTCCACTGTGGCGGTTAACCCCGAAATTTCCTGGAACATAATATCGTTCGGTGTCTGGGGAAATAGCTCGAACACTGCCATGAAGTGAAACCCTACAGCGGGATATTGCAGAAAACTCATAATAAGGAGCTTTTAAGCGTGTTCCATGGTCAGGCCTTCATGCACCAGTTCAATGGATTCAATGGCCACTTCGTTACCATCCGCCTTTAAAGTGGGGTTTTCCACTTTGATAGGCCAGGCATTTATCACTTTCCAGGTGATGACGGGATTGTGTTCTTCATCCAAAAGACTAATAACCAAGTCCCTTCTTTCGATGGTATTGAGATTTACATCCCTCCACCAAGTATAGTAATCTGCATCCCCCTTGAATACCCCTCGTTTCATGGTGATATTACTGTCTTTCTGAATTCCCGGCATTTTCATGGTATGCTCTGGAGCCAGACCATGGCGGTATTCAAGTGGCTGGGTTTCAGTATTCATCCCAGTGATTTCTGAAAATTCTATCTTGGCTCCACCCCATTCTATTTGGAAGTGAAAAACCGGTATTGGATAATCTGCCATAACTATATAGTTTTTAGTTTTTTAAATTTATTTAACAATTGTATCGATTAAGCTTCTTGTAATTTGTGTGAGAACTTCAGGATTATAAATTCTGCCGGGCGAACGGCAGCCATCCCTATTTCAATGTTCATCCTGCCTTCCAGGATATCAACCGGGGTCATGGTGACTCCCAGGCCTACATTTACAAAGAAAGCCTGGTCTGCCTTGGCTCCTGCCAGTGCACCTGCACGCCATAAACCGGTGAGATAGTTTTCTATCATGGCCTTGGTACGTACCCAAGTATTGGCATCGTTGCCCTCAAATACCACGAACTCGGTGGCTTTCTTTACAGATTCTTCCACCATATTGAACAACCTGCGTACTGGAATATATCTCCATTCATTATCGTTGCCTGCCAGGGTACGTGCGCCCCATACCAAAATCCCTTTACCGGTAAAAGCACGGATGGCATTGATGGATTTTCCGGTAGTGGTAACATTGAGGCCCATTTGAGCTTCATGGGTAATCTTGATTGAGGGCTCTATCACCCCTGTGAGTGTAACATTGGCCGGGGCTTTCCACACACCCCTGTCACTGTCCACCCGGGCATAAACCCCTGCAATAGTAGATGATGGAGGAAGTGTAACGGTGAGATTGTTTAAATTGGATTTGATCAAATTATATAGCTCATTATCATCGGATTTAACCACTTTCAGGGTTTTTGACGAACCTGCCCCAGCGGTTTTGGATTCTGCAATTATTTTTGTTAACCTATCACTTGGATCATCTATAGTTGTGGCCAATGCTAAAACCGCAGCTTTAAATGCAGCTTCCGTGTCATGTACCGTACCGATAATCGTTGATTTAAATAATTTTCCAAATTGTGTTTGTGTAAGAGTATTATCCCCATTTACCGCTTCAGGATCAGTAGGTGTTAAAGTATTATTCGTAGGGGCCAGTTTGTTTACAATCGCATTGGTCAAAGTGAATTTGTCAACCGTCGTGGCTCCGGGTAAGGTAACATCAACATCTTGATCCTGATAGTGATAATTCAAGGTGGTTTTGAGCGAAGGATAATAAGCTGCCCCATATTTAGGGTAATCGGAGCCTAAGGTATCCCTAAATTGAGTAATTGCATTTTCACCAGACATATGAACATCGATAATTGAGAACCTGTCTTTAAGTTTATTACATTGCTTAAGGGATTCAATTTGAAGAGTATAATAGCTATTCATACTAACAATGTTTGGGGCATCCGGGAAAACGATCAAAGTAGGCTCGTCCTCTTTTTCGATCAGATCCAAACCTTTTTTTAAAGCATCCTTATTTATGGGTGAACTGCCATATTTTCCCACAGAAACGATGTAGCAAGGGCCACCGCCATTCATGAAATACATCTTCATGCTGTAATACATGAGGAATTTAGATTTTGAAGATGGCTCGATGGCCTTAACTATTCTTTTTTTATCGGCATCCTCAGAAACATCCACAGTGATGGTTGTTTCTAATTCAGGGCCTCCGAAAAGGCTTTCAAACTCCAATAATGAAGTGATCCTATGGGGGCCTGTTATTGGATCCCCATTGAGCCTTTCAGCTTTTTCCGTATAACCGATAAAAGCTGGGATCGCCGTAGCGACCTGCGCAACGGAAGCTGGTAGGGTAGAAATCTCCTCTACATAAACTCCCGGGGT
>CBDVAV010000313.1:0-6144 GCA_965372055.1 uncultured bacterium
TCTTGCCTGTATTGGCTTGTTATTTTCCTATTTGGCGTTAACAGATATTTATCATAATAATGAGCCAAACTTAAGCAATGAATGGAGTATAGTCAGGGCAAGTTTTTTTATCACAGTTATGTTTATTGTTCTCTCTTCAATCACCTTGTTGAGATTTATTAAGAACAATACTCATAACCGTTGAATGTCCATGATGTGAAAATGCAAAATGTGAAATTCGAATCCGTGGAAGAGTTCCTTAACTATCTTCCCGATAATGAGAGAAAAATAGCTAACCTTAATTAAAGCCTTTTCCAAAGTTTTTTGAAATTTATTTGAATATCCGGGAAAAAACCCTTTAGCTTTACAGTTCAAATGAAGACAAACAAAAGATATTTTAGCTACTACTGGTTCTTTTTCTTTTTCGGTAAATATTCCGGGACGGAGAGATAGCTATTATATTTTATAAAATATAATCTCAAAGCCCCGGAATTTCCGGGGCTTTTTTTGTTTTAAGTACTATGAACGATAAACAAAAAGTTGGAATACAAGGAATAAAGGCAGCCTTCCACGATTTAGCTGCCAGGAAATATTTTACCGGCAGTGACCTTTCATTAATTGAGTTTGGCAGCTTTGAAAAACTGGCAAAAAGCCTAAAACAGTCGGAAATTGATTATGCTATAATGGCCATAGAAAACTCAATTGCTGGTAGTTTGCTCCCGAATTACAGCCTGATCGAAAAATATCAGTTAAAGATAATAGGAGAGATCTACCTAAGGATTGAGTTACATCTGATGGCACTGCCAAATACACGAATTGATGACCTAAGATTTGTCATGTCACACCCGATGGCACTGTTGCAGTCACATGAATTTCTTAGCAAATATCCCCTGTTAGAAGCTATCGAAATAAACGATACTGCCGAAAGCGCTATGACAATATCTGAGAAAAATCTTTTACAACACGGGGCAATTGCCAGTGAATTGGCAGCAAACCAATATGGCTTGGAAATCCTGGCAAGGAATATCGAATCCTACAAAAAAAACTATACCCGCTTCCTGATTTTATCTAACCACGAAGTACCGAGCATTAAGGCAAATAAATCATCCATCAGCTTTATTTTGCCGCACCAGCCGGGCAGTTTGGCCAAGATATTGAATTTACTGGCTGACCATTCCATCAATTTGACCAAGATCCAATCAATACCAATCCCTGGCGAACCAAACCAATACTCTTTTCTTACCGATCTGGTTTGGGATGATTACGATGCCTACCAAGAAGTAATGAAACAGCTCAGCAGTGAGTACCATGTAAAAGTTTTTGGAGAATACATAAAAGCAAAAATACCGAACCATGAAAATTGAATTGGCAAATAGATTGAATGACATTAACGAGTATTATTTCTCAAAAAAACTGGACCAAATCCGGGAGATGGGAAATAACGGATTGGAAGTTATAAACTTGGGAATTGGAAGCCCCGAAATGGCTCCATCAGAGGATGTCATTAATACATTGATATCATCTGCTCAAAATCCGGGTCACCACGCTTATCAACCCTATCGCTCGGTAAAAGAGTTGAGGGCTGCAATGAGTGGTTTCTATCAAAATATCTATGGTGTAGAACTGGATCCCGATCAAGAGATACTCCCCTTAATGGGTTCAAAAGAAGGGATACTGTATACTTCATTGATTTTTCTGAATCCAGGAGATAAGGTATTGATCCCAGATCCCGGATATCCAACCTATGAATCGGTTGCCAAAATTGTAGGTGCCAAAGTGATGAAATATGACTTGCTTGCAAAAAACCATTGGAAACCAGACCTGGCCCAAATGGAGACTAGGGATCTCACTGGTGTGAAATTGATGTGGATTAATTATCCGAATATGCCAACCGGGGCTGCCCTGGAGGATAGTTTTTATATTGATCTGATCAAATTTGCTGAAAGAAACAACATCATTTTATGCAACGATAACCCATACAGCTTGGTGTTATCAAAAAAGCCGAAAAGTTTGTTGCAATTTGCTCAAAACAGCAATCACGTAATAGAGCTCAATTCCTTAAGCAAGGCATATAACATGGCTGGCTGGAGGGTAGGCATGGCAGTTAGCAGTCCTGAAATCATATCTTCTTTGATCAAAGTTAAGAGCAATGTGGATTCGGGAATGTTCCTGCCAATACAACATGCGGCAGTGACGGCCCTTAATCTCCCCGATGATTGGCATCTGGGCAGGAATAACATATATCTGGAAAGGCGTGGGATTGTAAATGAAATTTTAAAGCAGTTGAATTGTCATGTGGAAGATGAACAAGAAGGATTATTTCTCTGGGCCGAAATTCCCAGTCATTTTCCCAATGCAATGGAATTTACAGATATGTTACTGAATGAATATCATTTATTTATAACACCAGGAAGCATATTTGGGAAAAATGGCGGGAGATACATTCGCATTTCATTATGTGCCTCGGAGCAAAATATGAAAAAAGCATTAACTAGAATTGAGAGTAAAATAGAAATAAAGGTTTAAAAGGTCATGAAAGTTCAATTAAATATTTCAAAGCCAGAATCATGGTTGACTAAAAACAAAAAGGTGATAATTGCAGGGCCTTGCAGTGCCGAAAGTGAAGATCAGGTATTATCTACTGCCCATGCTCTAAATAAATCTGGCAATTACGAAATCTTCAGGGCAGGGATCTGGAAGCCACGTACCAGGCCAAATTCCTTTGAGGGCATTGGCTCGGTGGGCCTCAAGTGGTTGCAAAGGGTAAAAGAAGAAACTGGAATGAAGATAATTGTTGAAGTTGCCAGCAAATATCACGTTGAAGAAGCCCTGAAATACGGAGTTGATATGCTCTGGGTAGGTGCCAGAACTACGGTAAACCCATTTTCTGTCCAGGAAATTGCTGATGCATTATATGGACACGACATTCCTGTATTTATTAAAAACCCCGTTAGCCCAGATCTTCAATTGTGGATTGGAGCCCTGGAAAGGATGAACAAGGCAGGTATTACCAAACTGGCGGCAATACATCGGGGATTTATGCCATTGTCATCCTCAAAATACAGGAATGACCCTATTTGGGAACTGCCCATAGAATTAAAACGAATAGTGCCGGAATTGCCAATTATCTGCGACCCAAGCCATATATGTGGAACCAGGGAATTTATCAGCAATGTTGCTCAAAAGGCTTTGGACTTACAAATGGATGGGTTAATGATCGAATCCCATATCAATCCAGATGCAGCACTAAGCGATCCCAAGCAACAACTAACACCTGATGCCCTGAAACGGCTTATCAAAGGGCTGATCTTCAGGGATAAATCTTCCGACGATAGGGATTTCAGTGAAAGATTGGAACAATTGAGAAATCAAATTGATACTGTTGATGAGGAGTTACTCTCCCTGTTGTCTTCAAGAATGAAAATCGCAGAAGAAATCGCCTGGGAAAAGAAGAAAAGCAAGGTCACAATTTTACAAGTCAACAGATATAAAGAAATCCTTAAAGACCGTAAAAAACAAGGTAAAAAATTAGACCTGAATGCTGAATTTGTACAATCCCTGTACAAACTGATTCATCGTCATTCGATACAAAAGCAATCAGAGATCATGAACAGGGTGGGTGAAGCAGTCTAATTTATAGCTTTTTTGCACTCATCACATATTTCATTGAGAAGATCCGGATCCTTGATATCACTTAATGGGATATTATATTTCCCATTAAAGAGGTGACAAATTGAACTTAAAACAGAAGATTCTCTGACTTCCCGAATTCTCTCATCCAAACCATTACTATCAAATGCTTTGATCTGTAGATAATAAACAACTGCTTGGGGATCATCTTTCCAGTTATTGTAGCTAGCCTCCAAGAGGTCTAGCGCGTAAATTAAGTAATCTTTTTTCGTGCTCATCTGACTGTACCAAACCAAGTGCTTAGCTACTGTTAGGGCTGTTTTTGCTTCAAGTTTTGTTTTTCTAGCCAAATAATAATTTTTAAGTTTGATCAAAGAACCTTCCGTATCTTTATTCGGCCCTTGCTGCTTATTAAAGTGTGAATACGCAGCTTTTGCATGATAATCCAAAATCAATTGGTACAACTGCATCCTGCAAAGTCTAGTAGATATGGTTTCCAGTCTGTTCAACTGGGTTAGCATAACCTTTTCATCAACTTCATCATCGAAAAGATGTCCTTCATTCTCATCCCAGGGAGTGACGGCATAATTCCATAGAAAATCAAATAACTCAAATTCAAAATAATTTTTGCTTCTCCTGATCATTTTGAATTCATCATTCAACACAATCTCTTTAAGGATATAATAGTACAGTCCCTTTTTAGGGCCATTACTTCTAAGCTGTGATTGTGGGATTTGGGATTTTACTATTGGCCATCCTTCATGCGTTTGGAAATAGAATTTATTGAGATTGAGGTAGTTGAACTTAGAATTGCGTGGGTAGTCGATAAACAAATAGAATTCAGGATTAAGTGAACCATCAAGCAGCTTATCAAAAATAAAAAGCTGGATCTCAATAGCCTGTCGTAACCTGATTACGAATGCATCATGGTTTTTCCAATCCCTGCTTAAAATTTCCAATGAAGCATAATGAGCATTGAGAAGTATTTGCTCCTTTGATTGGCATATAGGATCGATGCCTTGTTCCAAATCTTCCCTCAACTCATAGAATTCAATAATGTCCAGTTCGAATGAACTATTTTCCATTAATTGACAAAACTCCTCTTTATTTATTTGCCCGGCCCTGACCTCGGATTTCAAGTAGAGTCTGATACTTGCGGCTTTGTTTATGTTGTTTATTCGGGATTTTGATGAAATACCAAACAGTATTTTGTCAATTGCCTTATTATAATCTGTTAGGGTAATCTCCATTTTTCTCTCCTTGGTCAACTTCTCCGATACCATCAATTTCAGCACTGCCTTTCGCTCTATTGAAAGAACGGGTTCCAAAAGAAGTGCAATACTATCATTGACAAGCAAAGATTTTATCTCGGTCTTTTCCATTCTTTTCCAATCCTCGAATAACGTATTTTCAATCTGTTTAAAAAACATATCCCATTGTTCGCTGGTCACAATTTCCCCAACAATAAGGTCATCTTTTTGCTCAGACTGTAGCAGGTCAATTAACACCTGTGCCCTGTTTTGTTGTAATTTGTGATTATTGACCGAGTCCCCTTCCACTGATGCATAAGCTTCAACACGAACTTTCCTTATAATGTAACTGCTGTCATTCAGGAACTTAAGGATGGGGGCAATATCTGCTTTATCGTAATCGCTTTTGTTGTGATCAAAAAATATAGTGAACTGCCTGAATCGGGTTTTTTGAGCTTTGGGCTGATACTTGTTTTTATACTTGGAGCGCTGATATTCAAATCCAGGCAATTGCTTGTAATACAAATACCTGTTGATGGGATAACAGTTTGCAGTATCAATCTGTAAAAATCTATTGGCACGCACTCCATATATTGTATCAAAGCTAAGTGTGGCAACAGGAGTGGACTTTAAAGAAAATTCAAAGTTGAGATCATGGTTTTCAGAATTAAAGCCAGGTTCTACAAGTCCAAAATCAAGCTGCCAAGATAGGTCTTTATACAACCTGGAATTGCCAGATTTTCCCTTGATAAATCTCCTAAATACCCTTGAGTTGTTTTTGTATTTCTTTTTCCCGTTCCTGAACCTGTTTGTCCCGATCTTTTTTAGTTTTTTGATCCTATTGCCAAGGTTCTTGTTTGAGGCATGGTTTGAAAAATAATCAAACTGCTCTTTCAGTTTTGTTTTGTATTTTTTGTGCAACCCGGTAATGCTCGAAACAGGTACATCCTTGAAGTTAATTGGATCTACATCTTTTATTATCCTTTCAAAGTTCAACTCAATCTGCTGATAGTGATTTTGAAAAGCCTCATTGGTTGCAAGAAGGGAATATTGATAAAATTGGTCTTTAATCTCTTCCCTGACCTGGTTACGTGTCTTGTAAGATATATTTTGACCGACATAATTATTGCATCCGTTGGCTGAGCTAACTTGCAATAGTGAAATTGCATCTTTCTTTTTCTTTAAAAGCTGGGGTATAAAATTGATGTCGTCAAAATATAAAACAATGTTATGGGTTTGATAAGCTGTGGAATCAATTAAAAATCCGGTATTTGACAATGTACTG
>CBDVAV010000314.1:0-6125 GCA_965372055.1 uncultured bacterium
CCCTGTTGAATTTTATAATGATTATCAAATTGCAATTTCTTCATTGCTTAATTCCAATGCAGGGATCTTTATATAAGTCTCACCGAATGCATCAACCCTAACTACTGGTTTATCACTAAAATAAGCATAAGAATGCTGCAATTTCTCTACTATATCAGCTCCATCCCGTGGTAAATAAAGCCTCTCATTGGATTGATACTGCAAGATCATATAACCATCGTTCTCGATAAAGCAGGTTATTTCCAGTGGTTGATTATCATTGATAATAGTTCTTCTCACGATATATTCCACTATTCCCGGCAGTGTTCCCGGTATCACTTGCCTTAGCATTTCATCATCCCTGATTTCAGTAACAAGATTGATATTCTGATGATTCCTGAAATTCAACAGGTACAACAAATTATCCACAGCTTTCAAATCATCCCTTAAGTCTACAAATTCATTCTGTTTGTTGCTCAGTATGTAACGGTAAGCGGATGACATATGATCGATATAATCTTCAGCGTCTATTGCATCTTTATGTACCAATGTTATCAGGGATTCCAGGCTTTCATAAAGCAACGTTGGGTTGATGTCGTTTTTAAAGGTGCTCAGCTCTTTTTCAACCGTCTCTCTCAAACTGTATTCAGATTCCAGCTTTTCTTCATTTTCCTTATGCAGATAGGAATTACTGATGTAGACTGCCTGGTATAACCAAGCGGTTACAAGGAAGATTATATTGAAATAGGTGAGTTCAGAAGAAAAATTTGTAAACCCTATCACGTAATTAAAATAAGCGGAAATTGGCAATGAAACCACTAATATTGATAATACAGTTGATGATATGATCACCATTGCAATTCTTCCCCCCATTCTTTCCAGGGATAGGGGATATTTCTCTGTGACCTTTATCAAAAGCCGATTGCTTTCCATCACCAGATAGGTAAGAACAATGCTGATATAAACCTCCTGGGTGAGAAAGGACTCATTCAAGGTGGCCAAGGAGTTGTTTATCAGCAGGATCAATAGATAAACAATGATCCCGTACACTATTGGAAAGAGTATCCTGAAAAAGGCGTTATTTATAAAGATCCTTTTCATTTACACCGCAACTTTACTTAACACTTTTTCATTTAACACCGGGAGGTTGACAGTAAATGAATCATTGTCAATAATTTCTATATCGGATTCTGTAAAGAACTTATACCTGCTTTTGATATTTGACAATCCAACCCTAAAGGAACTGGTATCGGCTGGTTTCTCTGTTTTGGTGTTTGAAACCTTGATCATATTTTCATCATTTGAACCAATATTGACTTCCAAAGGATTATCCCTGGAAAACACGTTGTGCTTCACGGCATTTTCAACCAGTATTTGAAGGGTAAGGGGTGGCAGTTTGCTAAACATTATGTTTTCTGGCAAATTGATTTCCAGGTCAAAACTATTTTCATACCTCACCTTTAATAAGTAGTAATAAGATTTTACGAACTCAACCTCTTTTACTACTTCCACTAATCGTTGGTTATTGGTAGAAAGGATATACTTATATGTTTGAGCAAGCCTGCGAATAAATACTTCGGCCTGTCCTGCATCTTTATAGACCAGCGAGGATATGGTATTGAGACAATTGAACAAGTAGTGAGGACTAAGCTGACTTTTAAGGGCTTCAAATTGTAAGTTCAATTGCCTGCGCTCTAGCTGCACGGATTCAATCTGAACCACCGCGTATTGATTATAGCTAAAAAGGGCAAAATAAACGATGGAATAGATGATCACGGAAATCATGGCAATGATGGCCATTTTTATGGCCGGTTGGTTGTAATTCTCTACAATTTCCTCAAAAGAAACCCCATAGTTGATATTTAGAATTGATATACTAATGCCAAATGCAATCAAAACGGCAATCATGGTGTTTATTACCATCCCCGCTAACATCCTGCCTGGTACACTCTTCTTCCATGGCACTAGCCTATTGAGAATCAAGTCTGATTTATAGATTGCAAAAGCAATAAAATTTGCAATTACAAGGCTAAATATAAACAGCGGTATATTCTGTAGCGAAAACGGCGGTTCATTTTGTTCTCCATAATACAGGAAGATAAAATATAACACCCCGAGGAAAGAAGAGATAAGGTATCCTAGCCAGAATTTTCTCATGATTGGTATGGATATTTTGTATTTGGAGTAAGCAATCATGAGAGTTTCAATATAATCAAAGTTGTTGATTATATTGAAACTCTCAAAGCAATGTTTTAGTTATCAATGCTGCGCATTATTTGACCGTAATAATGATCGGAACGAATGCTCTTTGCTGCTTGCCTGATCAGATCTTTTAACCTCGAATCATTGTCAGGAATTCTTTTAGCAATTTTAGTCAACACCTGGGTTTTATAATGATCAGAAGATATATCAGTAGCCGCTTTAATTAGTGCTGCAATCTGATTGGATGACAGGTCATCTTTTTCTATAGTGCGCATTAATATCTGGGACGAATAGTGATCTGACGACATGTCATTAACAGTTTCCATCACTGCATCAAAATCACTGTCGGACAATTCATGGTCTTCAAGTAACATGGACAATATCTGGTTCCTGTAATGGTCTGATGACATATCTGAAGTGACTTGGATCAGGGTATTAAATATTTCGGTATTCAGTTCGTCCCTGTCCAACAGTTCTTTCATCACTTGGGCAACATAGCTGTCAGAATTCATATCGCCTGTAATTTCCACTACAGTATTGATGACCTCAGAACTCAACTGATCCCGGTCCAGCAAGTCTTTTAATATAATTGTAATGTAATGATCAGATGACATCTCGGCAGTAACATTGGCCACGGTCTTCAGTACCTCTTCATTCAGTTCCCTGTCATCCAGCAATTCAGTTACAACCAGGGTAATGTAATGATCCGAAGACATATCGGCCACTGATCGCATCAGGCTTTCGTAAGATTGTTTTGATAATCCTTCTTCATCGAGTGCCTTTTTGAGGATAATGGTTTTGTAATGATCAGAAGACATGTTCTCGGTGACTTGTATCATCTCACTGAGTACTTTGTCGGTAAGCCGTTCCTGTCGCATTACCTCATTCAAAACCTGAGTTACATAATGATCAGAATTCATATTTGATGCGGCAGACATTACTTCTTCAAGCATTTCATCAGTAAGGTCTCTTTTTCTGATGGCATCTTTAAGCACTAAAGAGGCATAATGATCAGAAGACAGCTCACGGATACCCCGGAAGAAAGCGGTGGCACTGCCTTCACTTTTAAGGAACTTATCACTGTTATCCCTTAATATTCCAGACAGATAATGGTCAGAATCAACCTCTTCTGAAATTTCGGTTACTATTTTTTCAAGATCACTGTCACTAAGCCCATCCATTGAAAGTAAGACATTTGCATAAATGGTTTTTACGTGATCACTCCTGATCCTACCAATTTCATTCAGCACCCCATCAACTCCAGATTTTTTATAGATCCGTGCTGTTCTGGATTCTGCTGCTATTCCTGTATTCCTTATTATTTCGGGCAATACATCTGCCAGCCACTCCCTGCCTTCCGGTTCGTATTCAACCTCGGTTCTTCCTTCATAGTATTTTTTGATTAAACGGCCTCCAGATTTTCTGATTTCTATGGTACGGCGGTTACCGAAAGTGGTCTTGCTAAGTTCAAAATAGCCTCCATCAGATATATCAACAATGTCCTTGTCATCATCTGAAATAGTGATTTTGCCCCTGTACTCCAGTTTGTATTCATTAAAAAAACCATTTGAGCTGCTTCGATAAACTGTTCGACCGCTTCTGCTTACGATAGTGACATTACCTTTATCATCTACCTCTTCAGTTTGGGCATGTAAGGTCTGGAATCCCAACACCAAGAGAGTTAGTAGAATTATATTTAGTATGGCAACCCCACGAACCAACTCTTTGTAAATTCTGTAGCTAAAGATTTTTCTATTGATATTATTATCGTTCATTTCATTACATATTTTGGAATATATACACTGTGTTTTCACACAATTCTACGTTGCAATTATAGGTCATGGTTACGGCCTAAGAAAGCTAAATGTATCAAACCGTGGAATCTTTGTATTGAACTGTAATAATAGTGTATTGATTGAAAGGGGTAAATTTCAGGATATTTGCTTCTTTCTCAGGTTTTCCATTAAAATCAAGGCCCATGATGCTATCGCGATCGCTATTAAGGCAAGGGAAAACAGTGGATTAATGTTGAATTGAAAATTGAAATTGTTCAGATCTGGAAGAGTGAAATAGTCCAGTGAGAGTGCAGTATTTTGGGTCAATATCAAATAGGTGACTGATGTCAAAAGGATGGCAATTACAGACAAACCTACCCAAGGAATACTGGATAGTCGGGCCTTTTGTGATTGATATTTTTCAATCCTGCCCATGATCTGCTGATTGATTTCCCCTGATGGCTCTTCCATGAGGGAAGACTTAAGCAGTTCTTTAAGGTCTTTATCGTCTTTTGCGAACTTATTCATATCAGGGTTTTCATTTCGTCCTCTAACAAACTCTCCAAGTGATGGTAAAGTTTCTTTCTTGCCCGGTGCAATTTAACCTTAATTGCTGAATTTTGCCAACCTGTAATTTCACTGATCTCAGGTATGGAGTTTTCTGCAAGATAAAAAAGTGTAACTACCAATGAATCTTCTTTTGACAATTTATCGATTGCCTCTTTTAGATATTTTTTCCTGTCACTCCTTTCTATATTGATCCAGGCTTCATTTTCTGACAATGCCATTGTCCCTTCTTCCAATTCATTTGACAGTTCAGAAGTGGGGAGCTTTTTTTTCTTGATCTTGGTTAGCGAAGTATTGTAAACAATTTTATAAAGCCAGGATGAAAATCTGGAATCACCTTTATATTGGTTGATAAATCTAAAAACTTTAAAAAATGCATCCTGAACCACTTCTTCGGCATCTTCCCGCGATTCCACAATACGCAAAGCAACTGTAAAAGCCAGGCCTTTATATTTATTGATTACAGTTTCAAAAGCCATGGTATCACCATCCTTTATTCTAGCTATAATTTCCAGCAAGTTGCTGTCTTGCTCTTCGCTCATTTATTAATGTATGACTACTCAGATAAGTTAGCGGTTACAATTATATTTTGTTTCATATTTTGTCAGATAAATAATTAAGGATCCAGTAACCAATTTCAAAAACCTATAGTCATCTCTTTTAAATGGATTTATTATAATCAAATTTATAACAACTAAAATAATAAGTAATGGAAGAATTTGCTGTATTGATCTCGATTTTGGCAACATTGTTTGGAGCCTATTATTATTACATGAACACCAGGCATAAAGAAAGAATGGCCTTGATTGATTCTGGCGTGGACGCCAGTTTATTTTACTCTTCAAAGAAGAAGCCACAGGGAGGAATGATCAGCTTTTTCCTTGGTCTTGGCATTGTAAGTGTCAGCTTGTCAATTGGGATTTTGCTAGGCCTTTTCTTTGTACGGCTATTAAGGGCAATAGACGACAATGCAAGGGGTGATTATGAGCAAGTCTACGTAATAATGGTGTTTCTTTCTATCGGCACCGGATTGATAATATCCTATTTTGTAATTAAGAAACTAATCAAAAAAGAAGAACTCGAAGAAGCAGAGAGGGCAGCATCTAAATAATTGCTCTCACTACAGTAAATCTTCAGTTCAATGAAGTAATTCTACAGTTGATTGCAATTTATTTTTATAGGAATCAAGGAATTAAAATCTTTGTGAAGGTCAAATACTCAAAGTAAATATGTAAATCTGATAGAATTAATTTGTATCGCCGCTAAATAAACCGCTGGAATGCCCAGCGGTTTATTACTTTATTGAAGGGTAAAAACCAAGTTGTTAAAACTATTTATTGCTAATTTACATCATAGAATAGTATAACAAAAAAGGCTTAAATACGTACAATACGACAAGCTTCGTAGGCTCAATAACAATAACAACAACAATAACTCAATCAAAATGGTCAAAAAACTGAGCAGAGTTTGCTTTCATGCAATATGTGCTGCAATCCCAAATCCCATAATATCTTAAGAGATGAATAAAGCATAGGTTAGGTAATCTGGTTGGTAAGATTAGGTTAGGTAGTGCCGGGCGAGGGCCCGGCACTTATTTTTTAT